>JAZDDC010000360.1:0-8940 GCA_036679565.1 Gemmatimonadota bacterium | reverse complement strand
GGATCGTCCGTTTGGTTAGTTGACGCGGTCGAATCCGGTGAGAGGTTTGGTGCGCTTCGGCGTGCGGGACTCCTGCTTGTGTCGCGGCCAGTTAATATGTTGCTACGTAAGGGGTTAGTCACCGCCGGACCAGTTTCGTTGAGCGGCGTCAGTGGCGTGGACCTGTTTGGTGCCGAAGCCGGAGAGGGTTGTGGTGTGTCAGTTGCTGATTCGCTGCCGGGCGTGTTGGATTTCGGTTCCGTCCGGCGTGAGTCGCTCAATCAGTGGTTAGGGCTGGCTACGAAAACGTTTCCGGGTGGCGCGTTGATTTCGCCTCAACCGGAGTTGAGAGGCGGAGTTTGTAACAAAACTGTTGTGTCAAATTGGGGCGACGCGACCGATCCAATGGGGGTTTGTCGCGACTTCTTTCCGGTGGTGGGCGTGTTTGGGGATGTGACAGTTGACGGAGGTCAGGGCCAGGGTGTCCTGGTGGTTACAGGCAACCTGACTGCTCGCGCTGGTTTTCACTTTCGTGGCCTGGTTGTTGTTGGGCGCAGTTTGGTGCTAGAGGGTGGTGCGCGCATGTTGGGAGCGGTTCAGGTCGATGATTCCCTTGAGGAGGGGTCGACTTTGGTGGACAGTCAGATTGCGTACTCAGGGTGTGTGCTGCGTCAGGCTCTGTCTGACTTCGGGTTGGTTTCGCCCTTGGAGGAGCGGGGGTGGTTTCAGCCCTACTAGAAGGCGTAAGTCGTAGTATTGATGGGACTTGTTTGTGGTGGGTTAAAGTAGCTTAGAGCTTGACAAAATTACGGGTCGGTCCTACTGTATTGACCCGTTCAGGGCACTTATCTCGTTATCACGTGGGAAGATATGGCTCTTTTTGGGCTAGGGAAGCGACAAACGACGGTTGGACTCGATGTTGGCAGTGGATTGATCAAGCTGGTGGTGGTCGATCACAGCCGCGGCGAGCCCGAACTCACTCATGTAGCGGTGACGCCTGTGTTGGCTGACGCCATCGTTGAGGGTGAAGTCATGGATCCGGGTGTGGTGTCCGATGCTATCCGCGGACTATTTGCTACTGCGGGAGTGAAGCAGAAGCACGTAGCCGTCGCGGTTGGTGGTCGAGACGTCATTATCAAGAAGATTCAGGTGGACCGCATGAAAGTGAGCGATGCGGCCGAAGTGGTGCGTTGGGAGGCTCAACAGCACGTCCCATTTGACATCGAAGGTGTCGAGCTGGATTTCCAAGTGCTGGATCCGGATGGTGACGGTCTCCAGATGGATGTGCTTCTGGTCGCCGCAAAACGGGAGTTGGTTGAGACCAAGGTCAACTTGTTACAGGATGCGGGTCTTCAGCCCGTGATCGTGGATGTCGATGCCTTTGCAATCCACAATGCGTTTGAATTGAATTATCCGGAAGCCATGGAAGGTGTCGTCGCAGCGGTGAACATCGGTCACGAAGTAACCAACGTGAATATTCTGGATTCTGGGGTCCCCTTGTTGACTCGGGATCTCAGTGTCGGGACAAGAAAGTTCCGTGAAGACTTGCAGCGCGAGCACGGTATGTCCGCTGACGATGCCGACGCGATTCTCATAGGCGGGGAGCGCACGCCGGAGCTTGATCGGTGCGTGCAATCCCGCGGTGAGGAAATTGCTGTTGGAGTTGAACGGGCGGCCGCGTTCCTTCAGGCGGCCAGTCGTGACGCGCAGGGAATTCAACGAGTGTACAACTCCGGTGGCGGGGCCAGGATTCCCGGTCTCACGGAGGTGTTGAGTAACCGACTGGGTATGCAGGTTGACGTGGCAAATTCAATACAACGACTGCGTGTCCGTGATGGTGTGTTTGACACGATGAATGTGGACGAGGTGGCGCCGCTGTTGATGCTGGGTGTCGGACTCGCCATGCGGCGTTAGGCCGGGAAGGGGCTGACATGATTCAAATCAACCTGCTTCCGGGCCAGAAAAAGCGTTCGGTCGGGTTTTCGATGCCGAAATTCGGCGACCTTGTGACGTCCGTCAAAGACCCGATGCTCATGGGTGCGGGAGCCGCCGTTGCTGTGTCGGCACTGTTCATCGGCGGGACCTGGTTTCAGCAAAAACAGCGCTTGGATAACCTTCGACCAACGGCGCAGGATCTGAGGGTCGAACATCGGAACTACCGAACACTCATCGGGGAAAAGCGCCGCATGGAGCTGCTCCGCGATTCGCTTCTCACACAGTTGGAGGCCATTCGTGAAATCGATCAGGATCGTTACGTGTGGCCACACATTTTGGAGGAGGTCACACGCGCCGTACCTGATTTTACGTGGCTCGTGAATTTGGACTTCATCCCGTCAGCTGTCCCGATTGACCCTATTACCGGTGTGGCGGCGGAAAACGCGCGACCACCGGTGCGGTTCAGCATTGAGGGACGAACGTCTGACATTCAGGCGTACACACGTTTTTTTAGACAACTAGGTCAGTCACCGTGGTTCACGGATATGCGGCTGGGAGCTACGCAAACGGTTCAAGAACAGGAACGGCCCATTACATCGTTCCAAATCGAAGGGACCTACCGTGTGGCCGATTCGGCATTTATCAGAACGATTCCCGTCACCGAGAGCATTCGGTAGGAGGGGAATATGGCGCTAACGAATAAAGACAAACAGCAACTCTACTTCCTCATGATCGTGGCGGCTGTCGCGGCCGGAGCTGCATTTTGGTTCTGGGTGCGTACACCGATGGTTGAGGAAGCCCAGGCCTATGAGACCGAGATCGACACACTGCGGGTCAACATCGATTCGGCACGCGCAGACTTAGCGCGTGGCACGGTCCAGCAATTGCGAGATCGTGTTGGTGCATACGAGCGGAGTCTGGACCTGATGAGGCGGTTGGTCCCCGACGAAAATGAAGTTGCCAACCTCATCGACCAGGTCTCGACACAGGCCCAGTTGCGTGGTGTCAACGTTACCGAACTAGGACCGTTGGATCCGGAATTCGAAGTCCCGTTCGAGGTGCATCGATATCGATTCACTGTCGAAGGGACGTATGACGAAATCGGAGAGTTCCTTGCCGATATTGCGTCGCTCGATCGAATAATTGTTCCGTATGACTTCGGTATCGATATTCTCAACGAATCATGCTCCGGACAGCAAGACAACGAAACGTGTCTCACCGCAACCTTCCTGTTGCGTACGTTCGTGAAGACGAATGTCGAGGCCGTGTTTGGTGCGGGAGTGAGCCCGTGACCAACCGTGTCCTGACCCTCTTTTCGTTGGCAAGCGTGCTCGTGGTCGTCGGATGTGGTACCGAACCGGTGCCAGCCACACCCACACCGCCGTCATTCGCGCAAGCTCCCGGTGATGAACCGTCGTCGCAGTCCACGGCGCTGAACCGTGAAGTTTTTTCGTATCGGGGTTCGGTGAGAGACCCATTCCGGTCCCTCATGAGTGCCACTGATGCCAACCTACGACCGTTCTTCGAAGATTTACGGCTCGTTTCAGTGCAATACGACGGATCTGTCCCGGCCCGCAGCGTTGCAATACTACGAGACACAACGCTGAACGATCGGTACACGATCAAAGTCGGCGATCGACTGGGTAGGCTCAGGGTAACCGAGATCCGACCCGGTCAAGTTATTTTCACCCGTCAAAACCTGGGGGTGTCGGAGCAAGTGCTTTTAGAAACGCGCCGTCGCGGCCAAGGGGGATTAGAATGAAGCGCTCACTTTTATTAGCTGTGGTGGCGACTCTGGTGGCAACACCGAGTATCGTTTCGGCCCAACTGAGTTTCACGGATGCGTCACCGGTCGTCGTCGCGTCAGCACGTGTCGAGAATGTTACGGCAATCAGTGTCGTGCCTGCGCCCGGTAATGCAATCGTTGTTATTGACGTGAGCGGTGCCGTCGATGTACAAGACTTTCTTCTCGAGTCTCCATCGAGGGTTGTCATTGATGTCGTTGGAGCATCGTTGCGCGCTCCCTCCGCCATATATGATGGCCAGAATCGCGGGGGCATCGTAGACATCCGGTACTCCCAGTTCCGCTCCGACGTCGTTCGCATCGTGCTGGAGCTTGAGGCGCTCAAAGAGTATCAACTCGAGTATCGTGACGGCGCCATCAGAGTTGCCGTGGCAACGGACAATGGATTCCGTCCATGGTCTTCCGGTGAAACGATGGCCACACCAGCAAACACGACCACCCTCGAGCAATCGAGAGAGGTCCCGTTCCAGTCCCAACAACCGCGTATTACGGTGTCGTGGGACTCCGCCCACATTCAAGACGTTATCGCCGGCTTCTCTG
Organism: Gemmatimonadota bacterium; assembly: GCA_036679565.1. Lineage (GTDB taxonomy): Bacteria > Gemmatimonadota > Gemmatimonadetes > Gemmatimonadales > GWC2-71-9 > JAZDDC01. Next base: position 4,682 of record JAZDDC010000360.1, on the reverse strand, counting down.
CGTTCTCCGGTCGGTCAATCATTACCGGACAAAACATCAATATCACGGTCTGGGCGGAAATTATCGATCAACCGTGGGATGTAGCAATGAAAGAAGTCCTCGAGGTGAACGGTCTGCGGGCTGTTGAGAACGCCTCGGGCGTCATCATTGTTACTGACGCCGGCTTTGAGGCCTCACGGGATTCGCTGGAGCCAAAAGAAACACGAGTTGTCCAAGTCAATAACAAAACTGCGGCGGGTATTGCGGCCGCGCTCAGCGCCGTCATGGAAAACCGTGGTGGAACCGTCATTGCTGACACCGCCACCAACCAGTTGATCATCACCGATTCCCGTAATCGTATCGCGTCGGATATAGAACTCGTTCGACAATTGGATATTCCGAGTGCACAGGTGTCGATTCAAGCCAAGCTCGTTTTCGTCGATAGAACGGAAATCGAGGAACTCGGAGTACAGTACGATCTGGGCAATCCGGATCAGTTTTTCAACTCTCTCGTCCAACGACCGGATCCAGCGTCTGCAACACCCATTGACACCGATGGTGACGGTGTACCGGACGCGGTAGTTGCCACCGAGTCGTTTGCAGAGAACATCAACATCATTGATCTCGGGGGTAACTCGCTCTCCGCGGTGGGCAACGCGCAAGCGTTGTTAACCAACTCGCCAGCGTTACAACTGATCTTCTCAACAGCAATCGGCAACTTCAACCTCACCTCTTTTGTCCAGGCGTTGCAACAGGTGGAACTTGCGGACCTGCAGGCGGAGCCGTTGATCACCACGGTCGCGAACACGACAGCGAGCATCCTGGTAGGTGAACGGACGCCTATTCGAGTGATTGATGCAGGCGCGCAACAAGCGCAACAGGGGAGGGAGCCCGTTGCAACCATTCAGTTCGAGGAAACGGGTATCAGACTGGATGTGACGCCGCAGGTCACGGCCGCGGGACAGGTGCTCATGCGCATCCACGTGGAAAACTCATCCATTCGGGACGCGCCAGTTGATGCGGGATTTACGTTCCAGACCCAGGAAGCCGATAACCAACTATTGGTTAACGATGGGGAAACGGCCGTCATTGGCGGACTCACTGTGACTCAAGTCACGGCAGTCAAGAGTGGCATCCCATTCCTTGTCGATCTGCCCATCATTGGCAGTGCATTCGGCTTCTCCACTCGCCGTGAACAACGTCGTGACCTTTTGATCTTGGTGACGCCCACTATCACAGCGAATCCGGCGGCAGCCGCTCGAAACGACTAACAAGAAGGACTGGGCATATGTCGCTGTTCATTTCCCGCCGACGGGCGTTAACGCTCGTCGGCACGGTACTCGTCTTCGGTTGTAACGAACAGCAGTTGCAACAGGGATTTGCGGCGGACCAAACACCGCCGTCCGTTACCATCCAAAAACCAGATGGTGACACGCTACAGGTCGCAGGCGGCATTTCGTTCGCCGTCAACGCAGTAGACAACCTGGGTCTCAAGGACATAACGGTCGCGCTGACAGTTGGCTTCGATTTCCAGTTTGACACCACGCTGGCCTCCGCGGTTACCGATTTAACACTTTCGTTCGGCATTCCGTTGCCTGTCGGCACAACGGCCGGCGGGACTATCGTCATTACCGCCACAGTGGCGGACGGTAACAACAACATCACGACTGCCGTCGATTCAGTTTTTCTGGAGAACGCACAAGCACTCACCGTTCGTATACTGGATCCCACACCGGGCGGGGTCACTGCTCCGGGCTTGTCTATCCCCGTAAACATCCAGGCAATCCAGGAAACGGGTATTCGCCGTATCGGTTACACGGCAACCGGCGTGGTCACGACCGCGGATTCCATGGACTTCGCACTGCCGGACACGGCGTTGTTCACCACAACCTTGGCCGTTCCTGGTAACGCGGCGGTCGGCACGTTTTCCATCGTCGGTTTTGCGCAAGATTCGTCAGGTCGCCGTGTCACGAGTTCGCCTGTTAGTGTGACCGTTCAGACTGTTGTGACCGACACCGATCCGCCGTTTGTCACCTTCACGGTGGCGGACCGAGTTGAGGTCACAGATTCAATCATTGTGACCGCCACCGATGCAAGTGGTATCTCGTCTCTTGAGTGGTCCGCAACGAGCGCGTCCAGTGGTGCGGCAGTTGGTGGTGCAACCCTGCCGAGCAGTGGTACGTTGACCCAGGTTACTGGGCGTTTCCCACTCAACTTCACGTTTACTACGTTTCCACAGCTGGTTGAGATCCGCGCGTTTGCAACGGATGCCGCAGGCAATCGAGGTGAAGCGCGTGCAGACACGGCCGTGGCGTCCGCGATATTTGTGGACACGATCACAGTGGTCAACGGTATCACGAAACCGCTTCCGGCAGGCGGAGTTGTGGCCGATGCGGTCTTCAATCCCAATCAGAACGAATTTTATCTGACGAACGTGCTGCTCAACCGACTCGAGATTTTTCGAGTCACAGACACTTCTTACGTCAACGGTGGCATCATCATCGGTTCTGAACCGTTCGGCATTGCCCTGTGGCCTCGCGATACGCTGGGCAACAACGCCGACACGGTCGTTGTGGCAAACTCGGGTGGCACGAACCTGTCAATCGTGAATGTCAACCCGGCGGCGCGTAGAGAAACCCGGCGCCACCGGTTGCCCAACATTTTGGTGCAGAGTGTGACGACCGAGATTGATCCGGCTAACAACCAGATCAAGATCAAGGTCGTCACGTTCGATTTCTCAGATCGTCCGCAATACCTCGGTGTTACCTGTCGTCCCACGGCGGGAGCTACGGCTTGCGCGGCGGACAGCATTTACGCTGTTTACTCGACCACTCCAACACCGGGACAAAGTACGCCGTTCGAGGACAGGGGCACGGTCCGGTGGGAGAATCTTACCGCCACGACACCACAATCCCACTTCTTCTGGGAGCACGCGCAGGTTGCTCCGTCGCCAGACGCGGACTCGTTGCAGATTTTGGTTGATCGTGGCCCAACGGTTCCAACAGACACGGTATTGTCGGTCGCCAAGGGTATCATGGTGAACCTCGAGGCCCTCGCGTTCGACAGAGTCACGTACGTGAGGAACTCAGGTAACGCAACGCATGCGTTTATTGGTGAGGGTGGAGACGTCTCCCTTGCCAGAGTCATTGGTTACAACGGCAACCGTCAGCTCCTGCGGACACGGGATACGACGGTCATCGTTTCACAACAGATCGAAGGGCCATCCGAGGTCGATTTCGGAATCACCCCGGGCATTCGTGTAAGCGACTTTGTGGCGAATGCCGCGACGGCCGTGAAGTCCGTTGCGATAAACTTCAACGGCCTAACAAACATCGTCCGAGCCGATTCGGTGTACGTGCTTGACGAAAACCTGCGTTTGGCGGGGTTGATTCCGGTGGGTGGATCAAATTCCGGTATGGACCTCAACTTCCAACACGCGTTCGACCCGTTTGTCGGTGGCACGGCGGGAACATTCGGCGGGGTTGCAGATTCTAGTCTCCGTATGGTTTTCCTCGCTCGTGAGGATGCCAACATCGATGTCTTCGACACCTTCTTTTTCGACCGTATCACAACGATTCCAATTCGGGACCCGATCATCGGCCCGTTGCGCGTGGCTTTGCTGCCAACCGGAGAGCAAATTCTGATTGGTGTGACCGCGCGCGGCGTTGTCACAGTACGGTTCCCCCAAATACCGAACATCTTCCCGGATCCGCCCACTGGCGACGGCCGGTAGACGGCACTACCATCTTCAAAAGACCCGGCCTCGTGCCGGGTCTTTTTGTATCTTCCGGGAGTTGTTTCGTCTGCTTGAGCTTCGTTCGTCCCATTTCGGAAGACCCGTTGCCCCATGCACATCCGTTTTACCACCGCAGGTGAATCACATGGCAAATGTCTCGTGGCAACATTGGAGGGTGTGCCGGCGGGTTTGACGCTGCTTCGGGATGATGTCAACGCGGATCTTCGTCGCCGCATGATGGGCTACGGGCGTGGGGCCCGTATGAAGATAGAGTCGGATAGCGTGGAGTTTTTGAGTGGCGTCCGGGCCGGCGAGACGCTTGGTTCACCGCTCTGCATGCAGATACTGAATAGGGATTGGGACAATTGGGCGGATGTCATGTCACCCGATCCGGATCCGCCCCAGGCGGCACCTCGCCGCAGACGTTTGACGCGGCCAAGACCGGGCCATGTCGATATGGTTGGAATCCTCAAGTACGATCGCACGGATGCACGTGATATCCTCGAGCGCGCCAGTGCCCGCGAAACGGCGGCCCGCGTGGCGTGTGGTGCCGTGTGTCGCCAACTCCTCAAAGTACTCGATGTTGAGATTGGAAGTCACGTCGTCGAGCTTGGTTCCGTACGTGCTAATGTACCCTCAGAATTACCTGTCCCACTCAATGCGTCGGCCGATATTTCGGAAACGCGTTGTCTCGACCCCGTCGCAACGCAATCGATGATTCAGGAGATCGACCACGCAAAATCCACGGGTAACACGCTTGGCGGAATCGTAGAGATCGTTGTGAGAGGTGTGGTGGTGGGATTGGGGTCGCACGTGTCCTGGGACCGTAAACTTGACGGGCGTCTCGCGCAGTCGTTGATGTCGATACCCGCTATCAAGGGCGTGGAAATAGGTTTGGGATTTGAAGGTGCTCGACGCCCCGGGTCAGAAGTTCATGACGAGATGCAATGGGGCGGCCGACCTCGTT
>JAZDDC010000036.1:0-5126 GCA_036679565.1 Gemmatimonadota bacterium | reverse complement strand
AGACCCGAAGATGCCCACGAAAGCGCGACATTTGGAGGGGGAGGCGGCAGCACCGGACCCCAAGACCTCGCAATTGAAACGCTTGCCGACAACATCTTCCTCATTCCAGACGTGTCGCAAAATTACAACGTGCTTTTTGTAAATCAGGAAGACGGGATCCTCGTTGTTGAGACACCAATGTCGTCGCGGGATACGCATGATGTTGTTCGTGCAATAGCGAAACAGTTTCCCGGTAAGAAAATCAAAGGTGCTGTACCAACACACCATCATTTTGACCATTCTGGCGGTCTGTATGGTTACATGGAGGTCGGTGTTCCAATTATCACGACCGAAGGTAATGCAGACTTCGTACGTGATATCGGTGTGGTGATCCGCAACATTGGCCAAAACCGCGGCGTCGTTGTGGACGCAAGAGTCGAAACGTTTAGTGGCGCGCACACTATTGGCTCCGGTACGCTCGAAGTGCAACTCATTGACGTGGGACCGCACCCACACGCTGACGAGATTATCATTTCTTACATTCCATCGATTAAAACCGTTTTTGTTGCGGACATCTTTAACTATCGCGGTGGCGCGGTACGAGCGGCGAGTGCATACCAACTTGCGCTTGCGGACAAGCTTGAAGAGTTACAATTGGATGTCGAGGCTTTTATCCCAGTCCACGGTGTAAGGGCAACGGCTGATCAATTCTGGGAGTCCGTAAGACAAGGCCGCGCTGCGCAGAACAACAACTAGTATGTCGCACACCTAGGAAACCTGCCGAATACCGTCCCACTAGACGTTGATCTTGCAACTCCCCCGTAGTTCTGCGATTCAGCGCCAGCGATGTTTAGGGACTGTTGCTGTGTCGGATGCGTGTGATCTGAATGGTCGTGAAACCATCACAGCGTTCTACGTTGTCGACCGGTCCTTCGACGATCACTTCGTCGCCCGGTTGAAAGTCGGCTAGGTCCCCGACGAGTGCGTACGGTATGCCGTCAGTGCCACGAAGGAATGGGCAGGGGTTGTTGTCCTTCATGATACGCCCCTGTCTGCGCACGTTTCCATTCCGGTCGGTGACATGGAAAACGTTCGAGAGCGCGACCGGCACGAAGTAGGGGTCGAATACGATGAAAAGGTGTACGACGTCGAAACGCGCCCAGGACGGGATTTCGATTTCGGTCGTAAAGGTGCCATCGTCATTCACCAAAACCCACCCTGCTTCTTCAAAACCAAAACGAAGTGCGCCGACCCCCATCCGCAAAGGAGCGAGTGGCGGCATGTCCGTCGCTTGTAAGGTCACCACCGTGCCCGGAGGTCCGCTGCGTGGTGAAAACCCGTCCAAACGACGATCCGCGAAATCGAGATCTTGTTGGCCTGGCAACACGGTCGGTGACTATACCTCCACCGACAATGGAGACGGCACCTCTACTTTCAGCAACGGGACGAACTCGATTACCTACACAACGGGTTCGATGCCGACCTTCAACACAACGGTCAACATACCCCTTTTCCCAACTGTCGGCATCGAAAAACAATCAAAGTTTTTGGGGGCACCGGCCGATCCTTCATTGATGTGCCATGCCCCTAACGACGGAGAAACAGCGACGTGCGGATAGGCGTTTTGTTTGGATATGCCCTACACGGGTCTGGCAGCTGTGTCTACGTGCAAGAACTCATACAGGCATTGTGTCAGCTCGGCCACGATTGCACACTCATATGCCACGAACCTGAGGCATCGTCGATCGAACGCCTGGTCCCGGATGTGGAACGAACAAGTTGGGGCATGCGCGGCAAAGGCACCGTTGCGGATGGGACTTTGACTGTTCGCGCGATCGGACTGGCTGAGATTCCCGTTACATATCCACGTCCCGAAATCCGCAATGGTACTATTCTTTCGGAAATGTCACGTGCTGCGTCCGATGAGTATGTCGATACCCTCCTGGGGCATTTGATCGACGCGCACGACGAATGCCGCTTCGATCTCATGCTCGTCAATCACGCTGGCCTGTTGGTGGATGTTGCCGACCGGTACCGCGCCGTCACAGGTACGCCGTTTCGGGTTGTGGTTCATGGAACTGATCTGCACTACGGTCTCAGTCGTTCTGAAGAACTGCGCACGCGTGTTGGAAATGCCTTAAAACAGGCAGATACCCTTGTAGCGCTCAACAAGTCGGCTCATCATAGGTTACGCGCCGTCTTACCCGAGTGCGAACAAGTTCGATGTGTGCAAATTCCTCCTGGAACCGACACTGAGCGCTTTGCGCTTACGGGACGCAAGGACGAATACGTAGTGTATGTTGGCCGTCTTAGCCTCGACAAAGGCCTCCATTGTCTCTTAGCAGCGTGGCCCATCATTGCTGCGTCAAATCCAGGGGTGGAACTTCGTATCGCCGGGGACGGATGTGACGCCGAACGCTTGCGCCGCGGTTGGGAGTGGTTGCGCCAAGGAGATCGGACACGTTTTCGTGATGCGTGCGTGCCGCGGGGCGATGATGCGCACGGCCGTGCGACCTTTGCGAAACAGTTGGTGCCCCTGGATTCTTTCTTGGCGGGTCAAGGCGCAGCTTATGACTGGCTTTGTGTGAATGCCCGGGACACCGTTCATTTTATGGGACCGCTTCAGCGACCGGACGTCGCGCGACTTGTGTGCAACGCCAGGCTCATGGTGTTCCCCTCTTTGATACCAGAAACGCACCCGCTCGCAGTTTGCGAAGCACTGTCTGCAGGCACACCGGTGGTTGGCACAAATGTCGCCGGCATCCGGTGGATCCTCAAACGTGTAGAAGAGTTTGTCCCCGCGCTTAAGAGTCGCATGCGTGTGTCACCAGAGGCAACCGTATTTGCGTCCGGACTCGCTAGACAGGCCATCGCGTTGTTGCGGTCGCCGCCGAAGCCCACGGTCATGGCACATGCGTCGTCTTTTGTTTCAAAACACTTCTCATGGTCGTCGTGCGCTACAGAGCTGGTAGCGGGAATGGCGGATACCGTTGGCACATTGCGGGACAGTGAGACGTCAACGGAGGTGGGTGTATGAAAAACACTTTAGGTGTCATCCTCGCTGCCGGTAAGGGAAGTCGGATGCAATCGGTGTTGCCAAAGGTGTTGCACAAAGTGAACGGCGTTCCCATGGTATCGCGATGTGTCTCTACCTTGGAGGAAGCCGGAGTCGATGAGATCGGAGTTGTCGTTGGGTATGGAGGAAGTCTTGTCCGGGAGGTATTGGGCACTCGCGTCCGTTATGCGTTACAACGGAAACAACTTGGAACCGGACACGCCGTTATCGCTGCCCGCGACTTAATCCGTAAACATGGTGGAAAGGTGGTGATCATGTATGGCGACAACCCGCTGTTGTCGGCCTCCACCATCCAGCGTCTTGTTCATGCTGTCCATGAAAACGCATCAGGTTCGCTACTCGCATTTTCGGTGGAAAACCCACCAGCGGCCGGGCGCATCATCCGTGACGGCTTGGGTCGCTTCATCGAGATCATCAGAGCGCGCGACTGCACGGAGACTCAGAAAAACATCCATGAGGTCAACGCCGGAACGTACTGTTTTGAGACGGGTGTTCTGCTCGATGCGTTGTCGAAGTTGCGGGCGGACAATGCCCAAGGCGAGTACTATCTCACGGATGTGCCAGGCAATCTCGTGGCGGAGGGGCACCGCATGGAAGTTGTTCCACCGTACGACATCTTGGAAACTTTAGGGGTGAATGATCCCGAGCACTTGGCCTTTGCTGAAACGGCCAAAGAGATCAGGTACGCGGAGTCGATGATGCCACTCATCGACGCCATCCTCAAGACACGTGGTGCGTAACTCGCGGTCCCACGCAGCTTTCGAATATCAGTGTGAACATAAGTTGGATCCGGAGCCGCGAAGGCCATACCCGTGAAGTATCGCGATATTCGTTGTTAGGCCGCGATGGCGTCATCAGCGTTGGAGTAAATGGTAAAGACTTGGTCCAGATGCGTGAGTTCGAAAACTGTCTCAAGGTGGGTGGGAATTCCCGCCACTCGCAACTCACCTTCGCCCACGCGAATTTTCTTGAGGAGTTCGATCAAAACGCCGAGCCCCGAGGAGTCGATAACCTCGACCTTGCTCAGGTCAATGATAAGACGCCGGTACCCGTCGTTGAGCAAAGAGCTGAAGATCCGTCGTATACTTGGAGCCGACGCGGTATTGACCGTACTGCTTAGGGTCACCACGGTCAGATCCCCGATGTGTGCTACCGCTGTTTGCGACATGAGTCCCCGAATAGAATACAGTTCACAACACAAGTGTCGGTCCCCTGTTGCGAATTCTTGATTCGGATACTACCCGGTCTTGGCGAGCATGCGCCTAAATTGTCGAATCACCGGTAACTTATCCAGCCAAGCCGATGCATCGGCCCGATGTGGATCGACGTGGTTGGGTTTGCCTGCATATCCTGGTGGTATTTGCGAATGGAGTTGCGGCGGACTGACATCCTCTTCAACGTAATGGTATTCGTAACCCGGAACGAATACATCGTCATCGGCGTTCACATCGACCGTTCGCATGCCGTAACTCATGATTTCGGTCGTCAGCGTTTGTGGTGGGATGATCCAAACGTGTCTCGGAGCCGCAATGAACTGGTACTGGACCTGGCGGTTCCTTGATAGGATCCGGTACTTGCTAACCTTGCCGCCGTACACCCGACTCCCCGACTTCGTGACTTCTACAAGCCCACGACGAAAATCTGGCTCAAACCCGGGAACGAACTTCAGCGAGCGCGGATCATTTTGTTCGGTGAAATACGCTACGTATTCGCCGTCATTGACCAATGCCCCGGGGCGTGACGCCGCCTTCCGCCTGGGACCAGCAAAATCGCGGTACGGTGCGATGCGGTTGTCGGGGGCATGACGTAGAATGAGGTCCACGGCGTTGTTGTCTCGCCGAGCCTTTTTCGCCTTGCGACTCAGCGTATCCAATGCACCCTGAATCTCCAGCGGCAGGTTTGTCGTTTCCTCCGCGCTCTCGCGAACCAGCACTCCGTCGCGCGACACCGTCTTCAAGTCGCCCTTTGCAATCCAGTTGTCGTTTTCCGAATTGATATGGTGATTGGCGGAACGCCATACCAGCGACACATCTTTGTAGAAAATACGCGGGTAAAGAAATTTTTTGTGAGC
>JAZDDC010000359.1:0-7907 GCA_036679565.1 Gemmatimonadota bacterium | reverse complement strand
GAGTCTATCTGGCATTCGTTGTTCTCAGCCGATCCAAGCGGCGTTTCGTCATCGAAGAAAGCGCGCCGGTACCACTCCCCGTCCCATGCTTCCCTGTCCAATGCGTCGGCAAGGGATACCGCGGTCTTTCGCCAAAGTGCTGCACGCTTCTCTTCCTTTCGGCGCTCGGCGATCTTTGCAAACTCGTTCAAGTTCACATGGAGAAACCAACCCAGCCACACGCTTTCCCCCTGACCCTCTTGGCCGACACGGTTCATCCCGTCGTTCCAATCGCCCCCGCCGATTAAAGGGAGACCATGGCTGCCCATGTCGAGACCCCGGTCTAGGGCCCGCGCGCAATGTTCGTACAGTGTCGCTTGCTCCTCCGTTGCCTCGGGTTCGAAGTAGGCCTCGTGCTGATGCGCCTCGAGTTCCGGTCCTTCGAGCCAGGGGACCATCTCGTCCAGTACCGTCCAATCCTCGGTCACCACCAGATAGTGAACCACGACATAGGGCAACCACAGGCGGTCGTCGGAGATGCGCGTCCGCACGCCGCGTCCTGTAGGCGGATGCCACCAGTGCTGTACATCTCCTTGCACGAACTGTCGGGCAGCGGCCCGGAGGATGTGCTCGCGCGCAATGTCAGGCCGCGCGAGCAACAGTGCCATGACATCCTGCAGTTGGTCTCGGAATCCGTAAGCCCCTCCGGACTGATAGAAGGCTGAGCGCGACCAGACGCGACATGACAATACTTGATTGAGTAACCAGCGATTGAGCAACAGATCCATCGAAGCATCCGGCGTCCGGACCTGTACCGTGCCGAGCATGGTGTCCCATTGGTCCTGGACCTCGCGCAGGACGGTGTCGGGATCTTTTTTGCGATAACGTGTCACGAGCGTTTGTGCATGCTCGTGGCTTTCCCCCTGTCCCAGGAGGAACAACACCTCGATTTGTTGCCCCGGTTCGAGCTCCACTTCGGTCTGGAGGGCAGCGCAGGGATCCAGGGTCGCGCCGGTTTTTCCCGACAGCTCGTCGCCCCGTTCAAGCGACGCCGGGTGGTCTAGGCTCGCGTTGCGTCCTAGAAATTCGAGGCGGTCATTGGTCCACGATGTCTGGCTCCCACCGAGATCGGCGAAGGCGACCCGACTCGCGAACTCACCGTTCCAGGCGTTGCGCGCAAATGTCGCCTGCGTAGCGGGGTCGATTTCGGTGACCACGTAGGGTGCGGACCCGCTGCGCGCGACACCCAGTACCCACTCCACATAGGCCGTCACCGAAAGACGTCTCTTGCGGCCGGACTGATTTGTCAGTGTCAGACGCGAGATCTTGATTGGGTCGCTTGGTGGCACGAACTGCACAACATCCAGTGCGATGCCGTGGGATGTGTGCTCGAAGCGACTGTAACCCTGGCCGTGCCGGATGATGTAAGGCGAGTTGTCTTCGCGGATTGGAAGACATGTGGGTCCCCAGATCAGACCGCTGTCTAAGTCGCGTACGTAGAACACTTCGCCCGGTGTGTCGCTGACAGGATCGTTGGACCAGGGTGTGAGCTTGTTCTCGCGGCTGTTGACGGACCATGTATAACCGGAGCCCGACTCGGAAACCTGAAAGCCGAACGCCGCATTCGCTATGACGTTGAATCCAGCGCCGGAGGGGAAACTGGCTGCGCGTCCTCACGCGGCGCGCGGTGCTGCGACCGCACCGGTCCCGGCCTCGACCGCAGCAGCCTGATCACCTGCTCAGACAGCGTACCCCTACTCGCCAGGATCAACACACGTGCCGCCGAACGCAGCAGGATCAGGTCCGGCGAAGGCAACATGTCCTCCCGGAGCACGAAGACGCCCCCCGGTTTCCCTTCGCTCTCGCGGCCAACCGCGGTGGCTCGCACCATGGATTCGAAGAACTCCTGGAGATCCCGCGCATAGGAGGATCCTTTCGCATTGAGGATCACCAGATCGGCGGCGATTCCCTTCAGGCGCCAGTACTCGTGTGCCCGCAGCAGTTGCCTTGCCACATCCCGTTCTTCTTCCCGCTCGATGCGAACGACTGCGATGGGGAGGTCGCCGGAGATGCCGTAGGCCCAGAGCCCGGATGCACCCAGGCGGTTGGTGGCCAGATCCTGAGGGGATGTACGCAACGTGCGATCACTGTAAAGCATACGATTGGCCAGACGCTGGAAGAGATGGGCCTCGTCCTGAGTGATCTGAAGGTGGTGGAGCTGGACTTGAGCATACATCCAGGCCAGCGAGCTTTCTCGCTCGAACGTATCCGTCTGGCGATATTTCTCCGCGATGTCGAGTGCTTCTTCCCGAGAAGACGCTACGAGCGTGGTGAACACGAGATGGACCGTTGCACCCGATGGAATCGCCACCCGATACCGGAGACTTACTATCGGATCGAGAATCGTTCCAACGGTGTTCGTGAGCGGTTTGTCCTCCATCACCGACAGAGGTGTCCTTATACCGCGGCCCCGGCCCAGAAAGGCAGCGCGGTCGCTCTCGTACTCGCACGTGCCGACGATCTTCCCTTCGACTGCGGCGAGATGGGCCAGCCACAACTGCGGCTCGGACGCCGATCGGGGGCGCCGCGTTGCCAACAGGGTTTGGAGGCCGGGAACGAATTCGGTCTCGACAAAGAGTTTGGAAAAGGCCGGGTGTGCCTCGTCAGCGGCTTGCGGGGCCAACACCACCTCCGCATAGGATGTGACATCGATTTCACGATCACGATTTTCGAGATTGGTTATCGTCAGTTGGCGCAGCTCCGCGTCGTCTTCAGGCGAGACCACAATCTCGAGCGTTATGGATAGTGACCGGTTCCGCTGCACGATCTTGGCTCGGTCTTCGGCAAAGACGACGCTGTACTTGTCCATCTCGGTTCCGCTCGGCTGAAACCCAGCGGACCAAACGTCACCGGTCTTGGCGTCCCGCAAGAAGAGGAATGTGCCCCAGCAGTCACGCGTCGTATCCTCCCGCCATCTGGTCACGGCGATGTCGCGCCATCGGCTGAATCCGGAGCCTGCCGCCGTGACCATGACCACGTACCGACCGTTCGACAGGACATGGGTGCGTGGTGGAATGTCATGGGGTGATTCGAATCGCCGCAGGGTTGGTGGAATGAGGTCGCGGACGTGGGCGGCCACCTGCACTTCCTCACCGCGGGGCCGCGTCACGGCCACCGCACGCGGTGTGCGTTCCTGCAGCAACAGCTCCGCCGCTTGGATTGTGGGATGCGAGTGGAAGCGTCTTCGAGTCAGGCCGTTGTGAACGACGTTTCCCAGGGAGACGATCGTCATTCCCTGATGGTGGGCCATGTACGCCCGAACCACGGCCACACTTGCCTTCTCGGGGAGTCGCGACGGTGTGAAGTCCAACGCCTCATAGAACCCGTAGGCGCCGTCCGCCCCGACCTCCTCGAGACGAGCGATGTTGTCGAGTGCGGCCCGGGGATTCACCATGGCCGCGAGCGCGGTCGCGTAGGGAGCCACTACCACGTCCTCGAAGAGCCCACGTTTGAGTCCCAGGCCGGGCACGCCGAAATCCGAGTATTGATATGTGAGTTCGACGTCGCGCACGTTGTACGCCGACTCGGAAACTCCCCAGGGAACCCCACGTTCGGTGCCATACCGGACCTGCCGTCCAACCACGAGGTGACAAGTGAGATCCAGCAGGCCGTTGTCGGGCTGCTCCATTACGAGAAGCGGCATCATGTACTCGAACATCGATCCCGACCAGGAGACGAGCGCCGCCCCACGCCCCACCGGCGTAAGGGACCGTCCGAGTAGGAACCAGTGCCGTGGCGAGACATCTCCCTTGGCGATGGCCACGAAACTCGCCAACCTGGCCTCCGAAGCCAGCAGGTCGTAACAACTTGGGTCAAGCGTGTTGTCTGCCACGCGGAAGCCAATCGAGAACAGCTTGCGTGAGGAGTCGAAGAGGAATCGGAAGTCCATCGCCCAGGCCATCTGCTCCGCCTGCAGCGCCAGAGCGGAGAGGCGGTGCTCGAGCGTTGTCGCCGCTGTCTCGGACGCGTCCGGATCCTCGGGCTGGATCAAGGCGAGGTCGCGCACGTGGCTGCGCACGGTGTCCCGCACCGCCGTTGGCCAGACCAGGATCTCTGATGCTTCCTCGTTTTTTAGGTGCGTCGAAAGTGTGGTTGCGATGTCCAGGAGGTTCTCCGCACGGGTCTCGAGTTCCTTGAACCGGTGCTCCCACTCCGGAGCGGACGTCGGGGCATCCTCGAGGGCTGCTGACATTGCCTGCAAGGCCTCGCGCACTTGCAGAGTTGTGACCGTTTCCGATTGCGGGCGGAACGTGGTTTTCTCCACCGTATCGAGAACAGGCTGAAGCGCGTCGCGAATCCCATCCAAGACGTGCGGGCCCAGACGCGATCGACCTATGAGATGACGGCATCCTTGAGACAGTGCGATGAGATGGCCCGCCAAATTCCCACTGTCAACGGTGGAGATGTAGAGGGGATCGAGCGGACGGAGGTCCCCGGTGTCGTACCAGTTTACGAAATGACCGTGGAACCGGCGCAGGTTAGTCATTGTCTCGAGTGTGGCCTCGAGACGGTGGACCATGTCCGTGATCCCAATCCAGCCGAAGTCATGAGCGGCCATCGTGCTCAGGAGACATAGTCCCATGTTTGTCGGTGAGGTGCGGTGGGCGACAACAGGCTGGGGATCCTCCTGAAAGTTATCCGGCGGAAGGAAATGCTCTTCTTCGTTCACGAAGGTCTCGAAGAAACGCCAGGTCCGTCTTGCAATGAGACGTAAGGAGCGTCTCTCGCCGTCCGAGAGCCGGTGTTTCTCGGCAGGTTTCCGGGGAACGCTCAGCTGCCACGTAAGAACGGGCGCCAGGACCCAGAGGAGAACCAATGGTCCGGCGACCGGCCACGCCCCCGGTTTAAAGATGACGAAGAGAACGCCCGCGCCCGAGGCGAGGAGCACGCTCGAGCGAAGGTGCCCGAAGAAGGCGCGTAACCTCAGGTCGGCTCCGTACTCGACCTGCGCCGCCGCAACCCACTCGAGGAGGTTCCGCTTCGTGACATAGAGCCGCACGAACGTGCGCACCACGGCATCCGTCATGTACCGGGCCTGGTGCGCCAGCACGGTGATGGCCAGCAGGACTTGCAGCGCGGCAACCTGGACATCACTGCCCGTGGCGCGTAAATGGCTTCGTTTGGAAAATCCCTGACGTCGAGGGATCAGATTGTCCAACACCGGCAGGAAGGCCGGCACCGCGACGGATCCAACCAACACGCCGGTCCACAGCAGTGGAGAAACGGCAGGTAGCGTCCAGGCGGCCACGCCGAGTAGAAACGATGACGGTGCGGAGAGGCTGCGGCGCAGGTTGTCCAGCATCTTCCATCTGCCGTGCGCGGGAATGCGCATTCGCCGCGTTTGCCCCGTCGCGTCGCGCGCATGGCCCAGGATCCAGGGGAGGAGTTGCCAGTCGCCCCGCACCCACCGATGGTTGCGGCGGACGGCCACCTCATAATTGGTGGGAAATTCCTCGAAGAGGTCGATGTCGGTTACCAATCCCGCGCGCGCGA
The DNA here is from genome assembly GCA_036679565.1 of Gemmatimonadota bacterium. Taxonomy (GTDB): domain Bacteria; phylum Gemmatimonadota; class Gemmatimonadetes; order Gemmatimonadales; family GWC2-71-9; genus JAZDDC01. Next base: position 2,375 of record JAZDDC010000359.1, on the reverse strand, counting down.
AGACTCCTTCGAACAGATCGTGACTGAGCAACGCATTTTCTGGTACCCGCCCCGCGAGGGCTGTCTCGAACGCATCGACGTCGTAGATCCCTTTTCCCGTATAGGAGCCCTCTCCAAACAGGTCCTGGTAAACATCGGAGACCGCACCTGCATAGGGGTCCACACCACCGGGGCCCGACACAATCCGTTGGTAGGTCGTGCTTCCCGGTCCCGTCGGCAGGGACGGCACGATCTTCGGCTGGAGGATGGCGTAACCCTCGACGACCCGCCCCATCTCGGGGTCGAAGTGCGGTCGATTCAATGGGTGGGCCATTGCCCCGACCAGGCGGTAGGCGGCCCTACTTGGAAGCCGGGTGTCGGCATCCAACGTGATAACGTAGCGGACGCCATCGGGCACACCGGGCATTGTGCCGTTGATGGGAATGAACGTGGTGTCCGTGGCGCCCCGCAGAAGCCGATTAAGTTCGTGCAGCTTCCCGCGTTTCCGTTCCCAACCGATCCACTTGCCTTGCTTCTCGTTCCAGAGGCGCCGGCGATGCAGTACGAAGAACCGTTGCCCGCCACCTGGCGGACTGCCGTGCCGCTCGTTGAGGCGCGCGATCTCACCGGCCAACTCGGTGAGGAGATCATCGTCGCCAGGCATGTGTTCGTTGGGGGCGTCCTTCCAGTCGGTCAGGAGTGCGAAGTGGAGATGCCCATCCGGATTCGCTAGGAAGTGGACCTGGAGCCGTTCGACGGACTCATCGATATCCGCTCGGCTCGTGAGCAACGTGGGCACGACTACCATGGTGCGAAACTCCGCCGGCACGCCGTGCGCGAGCTGGAGTTTGCAGAGCACTCGGGGCGGAACGAGAGCAGTGACCATGCGATGGACGAGGGCCACCACGACATCGGAAGCCGGCACCACCGCGAGGATCCCCAAGAGAATGAGGATTGGTGTGCTTGCTCCGGCGCTCCAGGTTATGAACAGCGGTAGCGAGAGAACAAGGGCAGTGAGGATGCCGATTGTCCCAAAGTAGCCTGGAACCGCCTGGGCGCGCCAAGCGCGTCGGATGCGGCGTCGCAAAGGGGCGCGATACCCCAGCCGTCTCTCGAAGGCCCGCCTGCCGCGGGCCACGATATAGTACCCCGGGTCCTCGTCGGGGCGGTGGGCAACGGCGAGGAGGCCCGACTTGTCTCGAATGGGCTCCACCACGGTCGGATCGTCGGTTGGTGGAGAGGCAGCCGAGTTCTCCCGTGCTGCTTCGCTGGCTAGCCGCACAGCTTCGCGTGCCACCTCCAGTTCCGATCGTTTCGAACCCCGGGACAGCTCCTCGATCTGTGTCCGGTACTTGTCGCGGGTATCGAAATCCATCGCCGCGAACCCGGGAGCAGTTTGCAGGACTTCGTCCACCAGACTGACGCCCTCAAAAAATCCCGGCCAGTCGATGGAAGAGATCCACCTCATGCTGGTGATGATATTCTGAACCGTGATGTTCGCCGCGGCCTGATCCTGGTGTGCCTGGGAAACCACTTCGTTGGGGGATGTGCCCTGCGCAGTCAGATTATCGTTGAGCCAATCGATGGCCGGCATGATGGAAGCTGGTTGGTCACGAAGCCGCTGCACGAGCTGTACGGCGAACGCGGTTTCGAGCGGAGCTGACCCCAGCTGCCGCACAACCTGTTCAAAGCGCTCTGCTGGTTGATCGCTGAGACCCAGAAGCCGATCTGCCACTTCGTCCGCGCGCGCACGCGCCTGGCGAGCACGAATGATTATCTCAGACAGCCGTCGGAGGTTTTCAACGAGGGCCACTCGAAGGTGGATGGCCACTGCCCAGGTTTCGCCGATGCCGAGCGGTTGGTTGCGCTGGTAGGCCCGCACGAACGCCTGCAGCGTCTCCATGTCGAATCGACTGTCGGTATGTGCCACATAGGCCCACGCCAGTCCATAGACACGCGGGTAACCACCAAGGTGATGGCCCTCGGCGATCTTCGGCAGGAGCTTGTAAAAGCTGCGCGGGAGGTGGTCCCGGATCTCCCGGATCTGTGCGTCCACGACGTGAAAGTTGTCGAGGAACCACTCCTCGGCTTGTGTGATCTGACTCTTCTGTCGAACCGCCTCGACGATGTTTCGGTACCCAGCCAGCAGCACCTTGGCGTTTTCACGCACTCGGGGCAGGAGCCGGCGTCCTTTTGCGCGTTTGTCAGCGGTGGGTTGGGCCGCGGCCAAACTCTCGGCGTGTTCCCTAAGGCGCTCGATGCCGAACACCTCGGCGCGAATCGGGGGTTGCACTTGAGCGGGCGCCGTGACCACTGTGCCTAGAGTGTTCAGTTCGAGTTCCGCATCAAGGAGTCGTGGTCCTTTCCTGCCGAAGCCTCGTTCGGGTCAGCTTGTC
>JAZDDC010000358.1:0-3815 GCA_036679565.1 Gemmatimonadota bacterium | reverse complement strand
GTTAGAGATACCTGATCCTTTGCCCCGACGGCACCCACCGCTAGTGTTCCAGAATGAGCGTTGGGGAAAAAGCCGCCAATCGCGGTATCATCGCCCGATACCGGGACCGCATCAACCTGCCACCACAGGCTTCACCAATTTCCCTCGGCGAGGGCGATACCCCACTCGTGCCGGCACCAAGGCTCGCTGCGGATATTGGTTTCGATGGCGAGTTGTACCTAAAATTTGACGGTAACAACCCCACTGGGTCATTCAAAGACAGAGGGATGGCAATTGCCATCACCGCGGCGGCGCACGAAGGGGCGCAAGCCGTGATCTGCGCCTCAACCGGAAACACGTCCGCATCGGCGGCCGCCTACGCCGCCCGCGCTGAGATCCCAGCGTTCGTGATTATTCCGTCAGGGAAAATCGCGCTGGGCAAGCTCAGTCAGGCCATTTCACACGGGGCAAAAATCGTCGAGATCGACGGTAATTTCGATGTGGCCCTCCAGATCGTTAGACAACTCGGAGCAGACGCCGACTGCACTGTCGTGAATTCCATCAATCCGCACCGGATCGAAGGCCAAAAAACCGCCGCATTCGAGATTTGCGACTCGCTCGGAGACGCGCCTGACTACCACTTCTTGCCGGTCGGGAACGCGGGCAACATCACCGCTTATTGGAGGGGTTATACGGAGTACCATTCCGACGCCTTGATCGGCCAAACCCCACACATGATGGGCATCCAGGCTTCAGGCGCCGCACCGCTCGTTTTGGGTCACACGGTGGAGAACCCCGAAACGGTGGCCACGGCTATTCGAATCGGACAACCGGCAAGCTGGGAAGGTGCAATTGCGGCACGGGATGAATCGGACGGTCGGATCGATTCTGTGACTGACGACCAAATCCTCCACGCATACAAACAGATCGCATCGTTGGAAGGCGTCTTCGCAGAGCCGGCGTCGGCCGCCTCGATAGCTGGGCTCGCCGCAGCCGTTCGGCGGGGACATATCACACCTGGATCGACCGTCGTGTGCACGTTGACGGGTCATGGTCTGAAAGATCCAGCAATCGCCATGGACATCGCCACGCCGCCAAAACGCGTAGCCGCCGACGTGGACCAAGTACGTGGTGTGCTTTGGCCGTGAGTTCGAACACAACACCCGCCGACAACGGGGGCGTGCCCTCTCAAGAAATTCTATTCGCGTTCTTAGCCGGCATTTTCCTGACGTCGTTGACGGTGGGAAACGTGGTTGGCGTGACGAAATTCGTCGATCTGGTCTGGTTCACTGTTCCAGTTGGCCTACTGGCGTACCCCGTCACATTCCTGGCCACCGACCTCATCAGCGAACTTTACGGCCGGCGTCGAGCACAACTCGTTGTGTGGGTTGGGTTCTCGATGAACTTTTTCATGTTGTTGCTCATGTGGGTCGGGCATATCCTACCAAACGCCGCGGGGGTGTCCGGGGCAGCGAGCACGTTCGATTCGGTTTTCGAATTCATGAGACCAAACGTCATGGCCTCGATGGTCGCGTATCTCATCTCGCAAACCGTAGACGTCCGTCTTTTCCATTTTTGGAAACATGTCACGAACGGCAAGCACCTGTGGCTCCGCAATAACGGCTCAACGACCTTTAGCCAAATCATCGATACCGTGACGATCCTCACCATTCTGTATTTATCTGGCGGACTCGGGGCAGAAATCAACTCGGTTGGCGCATTGATAGTCCTCATGTTTGATTCGTACAAATTTAAATTTCTTTTTGCACTCCTGGATACACCACTACTTTACCTTGGGGTTTACGTTTTCCGTGATCGTATGAACGTCACTCCGGAACTCGCAAGCTGACGCATTAAGGTGACCGTGCCCACTATTTCAGATGTGGAGCTTCTCAAGAAACTCATCAGTTTCGATTCGACGAGTCGTAACTCTAACCTCCCTCTTGCAGACTTTCTGTGCGACTATCTGGACCGTCCCGGCGTGACCATCGAACGGAATCTTTCACCGGACGGGACTAAAACAAATCTCCTCGTGTGGATCGGCCCCGATTCGAATCCCGCGGCGCGCGACGGTTTGATTCTGTCCGGTCATATGGATGTCGTTCCAGCCGACGAGGATGATTGGCGGAGCGATCCGTTTGTTGCCACACGTATCCACGACCATTGGGTCGGTCGCGGCACCGCAGATATGAAGGGGTTTCTCGCCACGGCCGTAAACCTGCTCGCAATGTTCGACACGAAAACGGCGCGGGCACCACTCGCACTGCTCTTCACGTACGACGAAGAAGTCGGAACAATTGGGGCGCGGCACTTCGTCGAAACATGGAAGGGTCTCCGCACACTTCCCAGACACGTGATCATCGGTGAGCCCACCTCGCTCAAACCGATACGTATGCACAAGGGCCACATGACGGTGCGGTTCACGACCACGGGAATCAGTGCGCACAGTGGTCTGCCTCACCTTGGAAAAAACGCCATTGAGCCCGCGGCGAAAATCGTGAACGCCTTGGCACAATTGCGGGACCATCTCGCACAGGAGCGTCCCGATTCCGGCAGCCATTTCCCCGAGGTGCCCTTCCTTGCCATCAACGTTGGAAGAATATCCGGTGGCTCCGCCATCAACGTGGTACCGGATGAATGTCACATCGACGTCGGAGTGCGAACTTTACCTGGCACGAACATCGACGATTTGGCAAATCGCTTGAGAACAGCCGCCAACACCGCCGTAGGAACCGACAGCTACAACTTCGAAATTCAGGGCGACAGTCCACCACTGCTTTTGGATCAAAAGGCACCGATTCATCAAGCCGTGTGCGCCGAAGTGGGAGAAGAGGTTTCTCACGGTGTCGCGTACGCGACCGATGCAGGCTGGTTTCAGAACCTGGAACTCGACTGCCTCATTTTTGGTCCCGGCAGCATCACGGTCGCACACAAACCAAATGAGGCTATACCCCACGAAGAGCTGACACGCGGCAAAGAGCATATCGAACATTTGGTGCGAAAGTTTTGTGCGGCTGATGCCTGATATCCCATCGTGATCCCACCTCAGATCATTGAGGCCGACCTAACATGGCTTGGGGGCCGCTTCGTATCGGGAACCAAAATTCGAGTGGACGGACACGGACGTATTACCGATGTCGGTCCTCTACCGGACCGGCCAACCATGCGTCTCACAGGTCACGCGGTTATTCCCGGCATGGTCAACGCCCATTCACACGCGTTTCAACGCGGCCTACGGGGCAAAGGAGAGCAATTCCCAGACGGAGCCGGCAGTTTTTGGTCATGGCGGGAAGCCATGTACAAATTGGTTGCGTCGCTGGATATACGAAGGTTCGATGAATTGTGCGAACAGGCGTTTCGCGAAATGCTTGCCGCCGGTATCACAACGGTCGGCGAGTTCCACTACATGCACCACTCCAGCGAGCAACACGATTTTCTTTTTGACAAACGAGTACTCGACGCCGCCAGCCGCGCCGGAATCCGCATCACCTTGCTCAATTCTTTTTATCAAACCGGTGGCATCAATCGGCCACTTTCGCCAACGCAACACCGCTTCGAAACGTCTAACTTGGACACGTACTGGACACACATGTCCCAACTCGAGACCTACTTGCAAAAGGACACGCAATCACTTGGTGTCGTCGCGCACAGTATCCGAGCGGTGCCCATCGAGACCGTTTGTTCACTTCATGACGAAGCGGTAAAACGCCGGCTGCCATTTCACATGCACGTCGAGGAACAGCGGCAGGAAATCGAAGAGTGTGTGAGGGAATACGGTTTTACACCGATGGCCCTTCTCAATCGTAAAACGGGGATCCAAGAAAACTTCGCAGCGA
>JAZDDC010000357.1:0-3244 GCA_036679565.1 Gemmatimonadota bacterium | reverse complement strand
GGTCTGGCCGATGTGCTGGATGGCGTGTACGGAACGGGCACGGCCAACGTTGCGGGTGTCGGCGACGAGACTGCGGTTGGCGTACGGGACAACACGCTGACCACGCTCGCTGCAAACGTGAAGTGTTACCCGATTGGCGACTCGGAGTTTGACACGAATGTCAATGTTAATCGGTAACTGATGTCAGTTCCGGTGTAACTGGTTGGAATCAAAGTTTAGACGAACAACCCGCTGGCTATTGGCTGGCGGGTTGTTTGTTTAGGGGCTACCCGCTGCCAGCTACCCGCTGCCAGCTATTTTTAGCGAGCAGAGGACTATTCTTGTGTCCAGAGCCTAGTGTCTGGGTGAAAGGCGGCCCAGGCGAACCAATAGGCTACGAAGGACGATTCCTGGATCGCTAGTTGTGAACCGGCAAGGGGTCCCTGCATGGCGAGGCCTTCGATGTTCCAGACGCTTCCGGTGGCCGTATCGACGAATTGTCCGTTTGCTGTTTGGATTGACACTGCTGTGCCGTCGGTTGTTCGTGGGAAAAACGCTCTCGCGGCGCGTGCCTCCCCATCCCACAACACTTGAATCAATTCGCCGGCGACCGTTGTGCTAAACGCGACAATATTTCCTGCCTGTTCGAGCACGCCGAAGGGTATGGCCAGGCCGCCGGCGCCATCGGGAATCCCCAGGACGCGCTCCTTCATTGGACGCCGCGCATCGATTGAATCTTGTGACGGGAAAAACAAGACATCGCTTAGCTCGTAACCTTCGTGGGGGTTACGAGTGTATTCGCGATCCCAACCCGTATCAGAACTGACGACCATTGTCTCGGGGTGTCTGGTCTTCCAGGTGTCCCACAACATCTCCACCGCGGGAACCTGAACTAGACGGGTACCCGCGCGGTCGCCGGCACTGGCAAGTTGGCACATTTGCGGCCACAAGCTCCCGGTTTCTTCATCAAACATGACGAGGTTGTTCTCGAGTATGAGACCGGATACGCCAAACCTCTGTGTACCGGCGGCGGTGGCATCAAATACCAAAGTGCTGCCTGTGAGGGGGCAGTAACTCACCGTCAACCTTCTTCCGCCCAAGTCGAGATTCACGATTTCGTGCCACCAAAGGATGTTATGTGGAATCGCGACGGGCACGCCATCGACTACCAGACCGACCACCCGTGCCTCGACTGGAGGATTGCCGCGGGCGTACTGTTCGACGTACTGAGCATCTGGGTGCGTGGCCAGGACCAGGGGTGGATTGACGAGAGCGGGTATGCCGTCGCGGGACGCTCCCGCCGCGAAAAGGTCATCGCTGAAAAAGCGACATTGGAAAGATGGATCGACACCGCCGATTGGTCCTTCGCCGGGGAGCAGCGGTGTGTCGCCGCAGGCAAGTAGGCCAACGGTGAGCAGCAGTGCTGGTGTGGCCCGCATCGGAGATGCCCCGTGCGAGACGGCCCCTACTCGTTTTTGCCGGAATTCTTTTGTAAAGCACATATCCACTAAAGCAGGTCTGGTTATCCGAATGTTCCCCATAGAACGGATGGTAAACCCGTGACGTGTGGGTTTTCCCGGTGGTATCTTTGGGGTAACCATCGTCCAGTTTTTGAGGTCCTTTTCAAATTGTCAAGTCATCGACAACACCGATGTGATGAAACCATGAGACTTTCCAAACACGTCATTTCCGCGGCCGCCCTCTCCCTGGGTTGTTACACGTATGTGCCTGTAGAAATCGATCAAGCACCTCTGCAGTCGGAGGTTAGAGCCGTCCTATCAACAGCCGGCGAAATCAACCTGCGCGAGCGGGTGGGGATCCTGGGCGGGCGGCTCGAGGGCGAGTTGGTCGAACGCACCGCGGATCAGCTCATGATCGCGGTTCAGACCGCTGGCGCGTTCACGTCATCCACCGGGGAAAAGCTGGTGCAGCGAGTGGATATTCCTCGGGCCGATGTCCTGCTGGTTGAGGTGCGGGAGCCATCCACCCCGAAAACGGTGGGTCTTTTAGCAGGTGCGGTGGGTGTGGTGACCACGCTGGCCATTGTGACGTTCAACGCCGACAGGAACCCCGGTGGCGGGAATCTCCCGCCGGGGGATCCGGATGAGCGGATTGGCGTGCGGTTGCTGCCGTTTCTGCTGAGAATCCCTTAGGTGTTAGTCGCCGGCCGGGTCCTTGGTCCTTCCGGGTGCGGCATCAGGAGGTAAACTCCAGAGGCGCTGGCCCCCTAACGGCGCGTGTGGCTGCCACCAACCCGGAGACAGCGTTGGCAATTGGCTCTGTCGTGCCCCGGTCGTTCCACGCCGATGGCTCGGCTCTTACCGTTCTAGTCTTGTTGGCCCTCTTAACGACCCCCGCCTTCGCTCAGGAGTCTATTTCAACCAGCGATGGCCGGGCCGGAGCCACCGGACGTATTGACCCAGAGTCCGTTCGTCGGCCGTCCCTCGACGTTTTTCCAATCGATGCGGCCGTCCGGATCGACGGTTTGCTCACCGAGGCGGTGTGGCTGCTGGCCGACTCTGCCTACAATTTCACACAAACTCTCCCGCAGGAAGGCTTTCCGGCATCGGAACGGACGGTTGTTCGGGTTCTTTACGATGCATCAACGCTGTACATCGGCGCAATGATGTACGACTCCGACATCCGGGCCCGGACAATCCCCGGTTTAGAGCAGGACTACCAAACGCAAAACTCCGACATGTTGGGCATCACGATTGATACGTATTTGGATCGTGCAAACGCCTTGCTCTTCGGTATCAATCCGGCCGGGGCACTTTTCGATGCGCAGTCATTCAATGATAGTCGGTACATTAACCGAGCGTGGGAGGGCGTCGTCCGCGTGAAAACAGCAGTGCTCGAGGACGGTTGGTCGGCAGAGTTGGCGATACCGCTGACGACGATGAGGTTTCGCCCATCTGATGACGCACAGAGTTGGGGGCTAAACTTCCTTCGTCGTGTTCGCCGAAAAAATGAAGATTCGTACTGGGCGCCTTTGTTGCGTCATTATCGCGTTCACAAGATGTCGCGTGCCGGAACACTGACAGGTCTGCGCAATTTACGTCAGGGACGGAATCTGAATATCAAACCGTTCATCAAAACCGGTCGGATGACGTCTGACGCGACGGCCCGGGGGTCCGGCAACGATTTTGACGTTGGTTTCGACGCCAAGTACGGACTTACGTCGCGGCTCACTTTGGACCTGACGGTCTTAACCGACTTTTCCCAGGTGGAGGTGGATCAAGAGCAGGTTAATCTCACTCGGTTT
>JAZDDC010000356.1:0-3344 GCA_036679565.1 Gemmatimonadota bacterium | reverse complement strand
GCCGTCATCACATCGTTGTTGGCCGAGGTCGGTATCGAGGTCACGCAGGCACAATTCGACTTCGGCGTGTTTAGCGAGAGAATGATCAACGGGGACTTTGATGCGTATCTGGGTAGCTGGTTCGTTCAGCCATCCGCCGCCGGCATCCGGGGCACCTGGACCTCGTCGGGTATAGGAAGTCAAAACTTCGGTCAGTATTCCAACGCTGTCGTCGATTCGCTCGTGCAACTGGCAATGGCGGAACGGGATCCCGAACGAGAAGACCGATTGTGGGGCGAGGCGTTTGCGGCAATGAACCGCGATCCGGGCGCCCTTTGGATCTACGCGCCCCCCAACTACGCCGCAATTCACCGGAGGTTCGAGGGAGTTTCGCTCAGACCGGATCGTTGGAACGCGACCATGTGGCAGTGGCACGTGCGCGATGGCGAGTGGTTGCCCCGCGACATCGACCCGTCATGACCCACCACGGTGCTTCCGTCTTGTTGAACGACGAGAGCCTGTAAATCACAACGCAACTCTATGGTCTTCTTGCTCAGACGCCTCCTGCAAGGTGTTTTCGTTGCGTTTCTCGTAACATCCCTCAGTTTCGTTCTCATTCAATTGGCCCCCGGGGATCCATTCGCAATTCGAGATAGCGTGCCAGGTGCACTGACCGCAGACCTCATCGAACGCAATCAACGGCAATTCGGGACCGACCAACCGATCGCCGTGCAGTACGGGCTCTATTTCAAGAATCTGTTGACCGGAAACTTCGGTATCTCCTACCACCGCGGAGGCCGGCCGATACTCCCTGACATCATCGCCGCCGCAGGCCGAACGGCCGTACTCGGTGCCGCCGCGCTGATCATCAATTTTGCACTGGGCATCGCCGTTGGCACCTGGCAGGCGTTGCGTTATCCATCGACATTGGATCAAACGCTTACGATCATAACGTTGGTGTTGTATTCGTTGCCCGTGTTTTGGCTCGGGTTCGTTTTCGTATTTCTTTTCGTCGAACAGCTTCAGCTGTTTCCTATCATTGGGGGCAGTCCGATCCAACGTCTTGTGCTCCCCAGTTTAACCTTGGGTCTTATCGGCGCGGCCGCCACGGCGCGCTTTCATCGCGACGCCATGCTGAGCGTTCGGCAGAAAACGTTCGTGAGAACCGCACGGTCCAAAGGATTGTCCGAAGTCAATGTGGTAACACGACACATATTCCGTAACGCACTCGCGCCTACCATAACGTTACTCGGTCTGTCGCTACCGATACTTTTGTCCGGATCGGTTTTTGTCGAGCGCGTTTTCCAATGGCATGGCATCGGCAGCTTGACGGTAGATGCGGTGGCCAATCGAGAATATCATCTCGCGACATCCACGACACTGCTCGTTGCGGTCATAGTCGTCGTATCGAATCTCGTTGCCGACCTGTTACAACGAGCCTTGGATCCACGCACCCGGACGGCTGAGTGAAACCTACCGCCATCTTGGCATTGGGCCTCTCCATCATGCTTGTAATTGGTCGTTTCGGGCGACTTGTGGACCTCGCAAGAGACGGTGGCGCAGCCGAACGTGGCACCGTGTTTTTCTTGATCGTCGTCATCGTAGGGACCGGAGCGGTCATGTTTTCCCGAAAAGATGCACCTTCACGACCGTCCGGAGAATTACTGACTGACAGAGAGGTTCAGTGGGGTATCGCGATAGTGGCCATGATGGTACTAGTGGCCGTTTACGCACCGATCATCAGTCCACACGACCCGCAATATGCACTCTACGGCCGGCTTCGTGATGTCTCATCCGCTCACTGGTTTGGTACGGATTCGTCCGGACGAGATGCGTTTTCACGCATCGTCTACGGCGCACGTATTTCCCTCGTGGTTGCACTCTCGGCGACATTCATTTCCCTCATCGTAGGTGTCATCACCGGGCTGAGTTCCGCCCTGTCGGGCGAAAAGGTGGATGGCGTGATCATGCGAGTTGTGGACGCAGGCATCGCATTTCCCCGTGCGTTTCTCTTGCTCGCCCTTTTTGCGCTTTCGCCACAAGTGAATCTGCCGATACTCATCATCATCCTCGGCATGACGAGCTGGTTCGACATTGCACGGCTGGCGCGCGCTGAAGTACTCTCGATCCGCAATGTCGAATATGTGGTGGCAACAACAGGTCTTGGGTTCAAACGAGCGCGCACGATGTTACAACATGTCTTGCCCAACGTGGCCGGGCCAATCATCGTGAGTGCGACCCTCACCATCGGTTATCTCATACTGATTGAATCCGGTCTTTCGTATATCGGCGTCGGACTGCAAGCGGGGACGCCCTCCTGGGGGATACTCATCAACGAAGGCTATGCTCAGCTCCGCACCGATCCCCACCTCACGCTGGTTCCGGGCGCTTTGATCGCTACAACAGTGGTCGGCTTCAGCCTCATCGGTGACGGTCTTCGTCGCTCGTTGGACCCACACCGAACATGAACCCCGTCCTTTCTGTCCGTGACTTGTCTACACACTTCCACACACGGGACGGACTCGTACGTGCCGTGGACGGTGTGAGCTTTGACGTTGGTGAGGCCGAAACGCTTGGGATAGTCGGGGAGTCCGGCAGCGGAAAAAGCGTCACCGCACTTTCCATTCTAAAACTCATCGATCAACCGCCGGGCGAGTTCGGTCCGGATAGTCGTGTCGAATTCGAAGGAAAAAACATTCTCCAACTTCGCGGAGAAGCACTGCGGCAAATCCGTGGCGCCGGTATCGCCATGATATTCCAAGAACCCGCCGCCAGTCTGAATCCCGTCCTCACGGTTGGCTACCAGATCGTAGAGACATTACGCGCCCACAATCGTATGAGTCGTAGCGACGCGTGGAAACGCGCTGTGGAACTCCTCGATACGGTGGGGATTTCTGACGCCGATCGTCGCTCAAAAGATTATCCACACCAACTCAGCGGCGGCATGCTACAACGGGTGATGATAGCGATCGCACTGTCATGCCAGCCCAAGATCCTCATTGCAGATGAACCAACGACGGCTTTGGATGTGACGATCCAAGCCCAAATCGTGGACTTGCTCATCGCGTTGAAGGCACAGTTCGGTATGTCCATCATTTTCATCACACACGACCTCGGGGTGCTTGCACGTATCGCCGATCGGGTTGCCGTGATGTATGGCGGTCGTATCGTCGAGGAGGGTCCGGTCAAAGACATATACGCAGCGCCAGCACATCCTTACACAAAGGGTCTGCTCCGGGCAGTCCCGCGGGTTGATCGACGGCCGGAACCGCTGGTTGGGATTCCCGGCACCGTCCCGTCTGCCGCACATTGGCCCACCGGGTGCCGATTCCACCCACGCTGTGCGGAGCGTATGGATCGATGTG
>JAZDDC010000355.1:0-3333 GCA_036679565.1 Gemmatimonadota bacterium | reverse complement strand
CCAACGCCTGCCTCCGCAGACCCAACAACCCCGCGCCTCCTCTTAACTCCACCCCCCAAAGCCTAGTCTTTCCCAGGATACGTGTGTCCACAAACGGCGCGTCAACAACGCCGTCGGATCACTGTGTGCGGTTCGCCGCATGAAGAGAAAGGCAAGCTATGCGCGACGCAAAATGGTGCATGCTGGTTTGCACCGTCATGTTTCCAAAATTCTTGAGCGGTCAGGTCCCAGTATTCGAAGATCCAGGCCTGCGTGAGTATGTAAACCAAGTTCTTATTGGCAACGCCGGCTTTGCGGCGGCGCGGGAGCGTATTTCTGCGGCGTCTGAACGTATTGGTCCGGCGGGCGCACTACCCGATCCCACGGTGACACTCGGCCTCATGGCCGTGCCGACACCGTCGTTTGATCTCACGGCGGAGCGTATGACGAGGTTACCGATCGGTATCCGCCAACATTTTCCCTTTCCCGGGAAGCAATCGGCGGCGACGGAACGTGCGCGAGCGGACAGCGTGTTTGCCGGTGAATCCCTCGTGGCGCTCGAAGCACGCCTCGTCGCCGAGGCCGCTGGCTTGTATTATGAACTCGCGTACGCTGAGACGGCACTGCGCATTTGGGAATCGCGCGTCGTGTTTGCCGACCAAGTGATCGCTGTCGCGCAGACGCGTTACGAGACTGGGGCGGCACCCCAAATTGACCTTCTCAGGGCCAGGCTACGACGCGCCGAGCTTGACGAAGTGGGTTGGGATCTTCAAGCCGCCGTGATCCGGGTGCGCGCACACGCTGATGCCCTGCGAGGTGGCCCAGGGGACACCGTTGTACCGTCTCCTCTCATCACGTTGGACGGACGTCCTGCCGTCGAAGCCCAGCGTGACACCATCGCGGTTCAGGGTCTCATCCCGTTATTCAGCGAACGTAACCCCGACATGCGTGTTGCGGCGGCAACCGTCACGCGGGCCGAACGCACATTCCGCATGTTCCGTTTTGGAGGGCGGGAGCCGTTTACGACCGTGTTGGTTGGCATCTCGGTTCCGTTGTGGTCGGGGCGTAAACAAGCTCCGGCGGCCCGCGCCGCGCATCACGATGCCGAGGCGGCACAGTTGCAGTATGACGACCTATTTGCCCGCCTCATCGGTGAGCTAAAGGACCGCGTTGCCCATCTGGTAGCGTTGCAAGCTCGTACCGCACAAACTGCCGACGAGATCATTCCCTTGGCCGCAGCTGCAAGCACATCAGCCTTGCAACGCTACCAGGTAGGCGCCGTGGAGTTCACGACGGTGCTCGACACGCAAGACGACATCTTTGGCGCGCAGCTACGCTTGGCGCGACTGATTGCCCAATACGGTACCGCGCGCGCGCATCTCGCGGCGCTCGTGGGAGAGGAGTGGTACAGATGAAAATGCGAATGACGTTGATCGTTGTGTTGTTCGGCGTCGCGTGTGGTGGCGCGGGCGAACCGGACGCGCGCCCCGGGGCGGATGCGCCACAACAGACGTCTGGAATGGACATGCAGGCGGGGAGCGAAGGGATGGCGGGGATGGAGATGAGCAGCGGAGGCCCTATCCGCATCACCGCGCGTCAGGCGTCACTGGCGGGCGTCACATTTGCAATCGCGACTGAATCGTCGTTAGGCCGAACAGTGCGTGCTGTGACCATGGTGGTCCCAAACGAACGCGGACTCGGCATCGTGAATGCGCGGGTGAGTGGTTGGGTCGAAAAGTTGTTTGTCAACGAGACCGGGATGCACGTCGAGATCGGAGACCCGCTGTTCGAATTGTACGCGCCCGATCTTGTCACGGCTCAGGAAGAGCTGTTACTCGCCATGCGCCTCGCGAACACCGGCGGCGGAGACGCGCTCGTGATGGCCGCGCGCCGGCGGTTGTCGTTGTGGAATATTCCCGAGCAGACTATTGCTGAAGTTGAAGCAACCGGTGTTGTCCAACAGCGTGTGACGATACGGTCTCCGTATCGCGGTCATGTGCTTGAGAAAAACGTTATTGAAGGTCAGATGGTGCACGCGGGCGAAAGACTATACAAGTTGGCAGACCTGTCAACCGTTTGGATTGAGCCAGCCATCTTTGAACAAGACATCTCGTTGGTTCGAGAAGGGCAACGCGCGCGCATCACGTTTGACGCGTTGCCCGGGGGTGAATTTACAGGCCGAGTCACGTTCATTCAACCGATGCTCGACATGACCACACGAACGCTCCGGGTCAGAATCGAGGTCCCAAACCCCCAACGTAATATCAGGCCGATGATGTATGGCATCGCGCGGATTCAGACGGACGGTTTGCGTGGCGTCTCCGTACCGCTCACCGCCGTGTTGCCGACGGGTGACCGTGACCTTGCTTTCGTGTTGCGTGGCGGTGCGCTGGTGCCGACGGAAGTGACGCCGGGGACGCGAGGCGATTCCGCGATCATCGTGCTGGATGGGTTGACTGCAGGCGATACCGTGGTCGCGTCTGCCACGTTCCTGTTCGACTCAGAGTCGAGCCTCGCCGCCGCCATGGCGGGTATCATGCTCGACATGGGGATGGGTCTGGACATGGGTGGTATGGACATGAGCGGTATGCAGATGGACATGCCGAACACCGCTGGTGGCGGGATGCCCCGCGACTCGATGCCGGCTATGGCGGCGGACACAGGGGCGACGCGATGATGGGCAAGCTCATTCAGCTCTGCGTCCAATGGCGTGGCCTGACAACATTTGCTGCCGTTGGCATTCTTCTCGGTGGATGGTTGGTAGTGCGCACCATGCCGATTGATGCAATTCCGGATCTGTCTGACGTACAAGTAATCATCTTTGCGGAATACCCGGGTCAGGCACCCCAGGTGATGGAGGACCAGGTCACGTATCCACTCGTCACGTCGTTGCTCGCTGTGCCGAATGCCAAAGTCGTGCGTGGCCAATCGATGTTCGGCGTGTCGTTCGTCTATGTGTTGTTCGATGAAGGAACGGATTTGTACTGGGCGAGGAGTCGTGTGCTCGAGTATCTCAACTCCGCCGGTGCGGACTTGCCCGACGGAGTTCGTCCCGAACTCGGCCCCGACGCAACTGGTGTGGGGTGGGTGTTCCAGTATGCGTTGGTCGGTGACGGATACCGTCTTGACCAACTTCGCTCGCTGCAGGACTGGTATCTGCGCTTCGAGCTACAAAGCGTCCCGGGTGTAGCAGAGGTTGCCAGCGTAGGTGGGTACGTCAAGCAATACCAGGTATTGCTCGATCCCGTGAAGCTACTCGGTTTCGGGATCACGGCCGATGCGGTCATTCGTACGATTCGAACATCCAATGCGGATGTAGGTGGCCGCACCATGGAGATTGCCGGAAGCGATTAC
>JAZDDC010000354.1:0-6369 GCA_036679565.1 Gemmatimonadota bacterium | reverse complement strand
CCGTGGCACCCCCGGCGGATAGAAACGAACCAATCCGCCGATGGCGATTTTCGCCACGAACAGACCCAACGCACCGCCGATGAGAGACAGCACGATACTCTCGGACATGAGTTGACGCACGATGCGTCCACGATTGGCCCCCAACGCCACACGCAAGGTCATCTCCGTGGCGCGACTATCGGACCTGGCCAGAAAGATGTTTGCGACGTTGACACACGCGATGAGTAACAACAGTCCCACTGCCACGAAGAGGATGAGAAGCACTGGCCGGATTTCTCCCATTACCACGTCGCGTACCGGTGTGACCGCGGGAACGAAGCTGGATGGCAAGGTTGGGAGTTGTTCCTTCATCCGCGGAGCAAGTTCGGCCAAGTAAGCTCGCGCACGTTCGACCGTCGTGCCTTCGGCGAGTCGGCCCACCGCACGCAAGTAATGCAGATTGCGTGGATCAGGTTCGTCAAAGACCTGAGCGGAGTACAATTGAACGGGTTGCCCGACAAAATCCCCCGGAAGCCGAAAGTCTCGTGGCATGACACCCGCAACGTTGAATGCGGAACCGCCGATCTGGATGGTCGTGCCGACCACGCCGAGGTTACCGGTGTAACGTTGCTGCCACATGCCGTGGCTGAGAAGCACACTCGGATTGGTTCCAGGTCGCGTATCTTCGATTGTAAATGCACGACCGGCGATTGGCGTCACGCCCAGTGCCGGCAAGACACCGTCGTCAATCGCCGCGATGACCACGCGTTCGGCGCCGTCCGGTCCGGTCAGGTTCGCCCAATTGAACTGGTACGTGCCGAACGATGACAAGATGTTCGTCGCGTCTCGATATCGAAGACGTTCGTTTTCAGAAACGCTGAAGGTACCGTCCGTATCGGTTCCCCAGATGGCCACGACGCGTTCGGTGTCTGTATACGGTAGTTGTTTGAGCAAAACACCGTTTACCACGCTGAACATTGCGGCGTTGATCCCTATCCCAAGCGTCAACGTTGCGAGGGCGATCGTGGTGAGACCCGGGTTCCGGATTAACATGCGTCCCGCATACCGAAGGTCCTGTAGCGTTGCATCCATGAGCGTGGTCCGATGAAGTATTTTTTTCTTGATGTAAAATTGTTGGTACGGGCCTAAGCGAAAAACGCTCGCAACAACGAGAGCACGTTCCGAAGTGGAGGTGCGCAGAAGATCGAAGATGGTTTTGCGCCAGAAACGGAAAAACCCCGAGACACCGTTTGTATAGGCTGGCTGATTGCGGTCGGAAAGAAAAAACGCGACGAGGTCATCGCCGTAACGCCGTCGAAACGACGTAGGATACGCCAAGAGAAAAAGTCGGAAAACTCTTTCACTCAAAGACATCACGTTGTTTCCAAATCGGAAAACAGATTGTTGGCCCGAGCAAACTCGATAACCCGGTTCAGCCGTTTGAGTTCGTGAGCAAGTGCGAGCTTGCCGGTACGCTGTAGCGTGTAGGAACGCCCTCTGCGCGTATCGCTGTCCGTGGTCGCTGGCTTGAACTCAGCGATCAACCCGGATCGCTCTAACCTTTGGATGGCTTGATACAAAGTGCCGGAGCCGAGGCTCAGCTGGCCTTCCGTCCGCTCCTCAATATCGAGTTTGATACCGTAGCCGTGGCGTGGCCTCTGGACCAGAGAAAGCAGGATTTCGAACGCGATTGGCGTAAGTGTAGTATTTGCTTCTGTTTGCTGGTCTTCCATCATCGGTTCTTTCATGCGGTGACTTACCGATTATATCGCCAACAAACACGTCAGTCAATGACGTATTGATGAGTGACGCAATTATTGAGGACGGAAGATTTTACGCTTTTGCGACGTCAGGATGCCACGGCGCCGGCAAAGGCGCTCGCCTCGGCCGTAAGGTCGGCGAATATTGCGTCGATGTCCGCACTTCCAGAGACGGGCCTTTGGCCTTGCACATCGTCTCTCCGGCGTGGATGATCCTGCATGCATCTTTGTGTTCGGTGGGCGCCGTGTCGGGGTGATGATGATCGGTGACCATGGCAACGATCGGCCGGGGCAGGGACCAACTGGCAAGCAACAGACCTCCTATTTCCCCGTGGTCGATGCCGAGCACATCCGCCTCAGCCACGTGCAGCTCAACTGATTGGGCTTCGGCGTGAGCGAGGCAGCTGCGCAGCCACTCGCCGAAATACTGGTCAAGCATCAGCAGCCCAATGTCGTGGAGCAGACCGCCAACGTAGAGTTGTTCGGATGGGATCTGTGAGTAACCACATGATGCTGCGAGACGCACAGCCGCCAGCGCAACGCCTGCACTGTGTTCCCAAAACGACGGGTAGTCCAGTCGCCCACTTCCTCGGTTGAATGCGTTGACAACGGAAAGCGCAAGACAGAGGGCGCCGACCTGTTTTAAGCCTAAGAGTTGAACCGCTTGATCGACTGACCCCACTGGCGAACCACGGTTGAACGTGGCCGAGTTCGCGAGACGAAGCAGACGCGTTGCGAGAGCCGGATCCCGTTGGATGACGGCAGCGACTTCATGCTGTGACGTGTTCTCGTTTTCCAAGACGCCGTGCAGTTCAAAAACGACGGCCGGCAACGTTGGTAGATCGTCTCCGCGGGTCAGGACATCCCGCAGTTCACCGAGAAAACTTGACACCGGATTTTCCCGAAAGGTGTGAGGTCTTTGCACGGAGATCGGTTGCGATTTGGGGAAACTTGAGCAAATGAGTGGCCCCTACAGCGTAAGGGCGCTGGACATGTCACACCAACGCATTGGCCAATTCGTCCGAAGTTTCTGCAAGTTCATCGAGCATGGGACTGATGTCATAGCCATGGTCGCGTAGCGCATCCATCATCCGGTTTGACTGTTCGACCTGTAGGCCTTCAACGGACAGCGAAAGCCCGTGCCCGCTACAGATTACTTCGGCGGCATGCACCATCCAGCATCCATTGCGATGTGCGGCTGGACTATTCCCGGGACTATGATGGCTTGCGACCATCTGGACGATGGTTGGCGGAAGACTCCAGCGCCCCAGTAAAAAACCACCGATTTCTCCATGATCGACGCCAAGGAGCGATTCCTCGGAGGTATAAAGCGGTTCAGAACTCGTGAACGCATTGGCCAGGGACTGTTGCAGCCATTCGGGAAAATACTGGTCGAGAAGCAGGAGCCCAACGTCATGAAGGAGGCCACCGAGGTACGCTTCGTCCGGTGCCACCTTGCCGGCGCGAATGCAAAGGGCAAGGTTCCGAGCCGTGTTTGCCACCGCGGCACTGTGATGCCAAAACGAGCGCAAACCAAGCCCCCCACGTCTTCCAGAAAACGCGCTTACGACTGCCAACGCAAAGCTCAACGCACGCACTTGATTTAGGCCTAACATCTGAATTGCCGAGCCCACGGAGGCAATCTCCGTTCCGCGATAGAACGCGGAGGAATTGGCAACCCGCAATAACCTGGTGGCAAGCGCGGGATCTTTTTCAATGATCGCGGCGACACCGTTCGTCCGAACGTCCTCCTGATCCAAGGCGGCGTGCAGTTCGAAAACGAGGTTTGGAAGTGTGGGCAAATCCTCGCCACGCGCGAGGACTTCCCGAAATTCGCCGAGGAAGTCTGCCATTGATTTTTCTTAGAGTACAATGCCGACCCCAATAATCGTCCCGGGGATGCCGTTTCATGAGCAAATCACCGTGTTGGGGTCCGTCGCCGGCCCGCCTCCTCGACAGGACGGTCTGCGTGAGACAAGTTCTCACCCACACGACTGATCCATTCGAGGAATCCGAAACATGGCAGAAAACGATAAGACGCATGTGTCTCGTCGCGTGTTGCTCTCCGGTATCGCGGGGGCTACCGGTGCGTTCCTGTTGCCAGAAAATATGGCAGGCGACGTTGCAAATGACGTCGTTGCAAATCCGGCACAGGACTCCACGAAGGTCCCCGGAACGCCAGCGCGACCACTCGGCGAACGTGCTGCTTCCGAACGGCCGAGGAGGATCGTTTCATCGTCCCCGGGAGGCGTTTCGCGGACACCGCTTCAGGATCTCCAAGGGATAATCACTCCTTCTGATTTGCACTACGAACGTCATCATGCTGGCATTCCAACGATCGACCCTCGACAGTATTCGCTACTCGTGCACGGCATGGTCGATCGGCCGACTGTCTTTACTCTGGATGATCTCAAACGTTTTCCGGCTTCATCGCGCATCCATTTTTTGGAGTGCTCCGGCAACGGCGGTGCCGGTCTATCTGGTAACCCGCCACCGGCCCGCACGCCGCAACAGATTGACGGCCTCGTAAGCACGAGTGAATGGATTGGGGTGCCCTTATCGACGGTTTTTCGCGAGGTGGGGCTGCAACCGACGGCGAAATGGTTTCTGGCGGAGGGTATGGACGCGGCCATGATGAGCAGAAGCATACCGCTCGATGGGGCGTTGGATGATGCGATCATTGCGTACGGACAAAACGGCGAAGCCCTTCGTCCCGAACAGGGTTATCCGGCGCGATTGTTTGTACCCGGTTACGAGGGTAGTGCAAACGTAAAGTGGTTGCGACGGATAGAGTTTTCGGATCGACCGTTCATGACACGCATGGAAACCGCGCGATATACTGATCCGTTGCGAGATGGTAAAGCGCGTATGTTTAGCCTCGTCATGGATGCAAAGTCTCTCATTACCTCACCGGCATTTCCCACGACACTCACCGCGCCCGGATGGCATGAGGTGACGGGTCTTGCGTGGAGTGGTCGTGGCAAGATCGAGCGCGTGGAAGTCAGTGTGGATGGCGGGCGGAGCTGGGTTGACGCAAGGCTTCAAGAACCGATTCTCTCGAAATGTTTTACGAGGTTCCGCTACTTATGGAATTGGACGGGAAGTGCGGCGGTATTGATGAGTCGTGCGACTGATGAAACGGGATATACGCAACCCACTGCCGCCGCCATTCGCGAAGCGCGAGGCCCCGGAACTCGGTATCACTACAACCACATCAGGGCGTGGACCGTCGCCGGCGATGGCAGTGTTACCTTTGGGAGCGCGGAATGACATTCCGCAATGTTTTGCGTGGCATCGTCGTGTTGGGGTTGGCTACAGGGTGCAATGGCGATGAGCAAGTGGCGGCGGAGGTTTTGGAGACATCGACCGAGCCCACGATCTTCGGGTTTGGTCGCAATGCCGATCCGGAAGAAGTAGCGCGGTGGGATGTGGACGTGATGCCTGATGGTGCGGGTCTGCCTGTTGGACACGGAACTGTGGCGGCTGGTGAAGTCCTGTACCGAGCAAAGTGCTTGGCGTGTCACGGACCGACCGGTGTTGAAGGTCCGTGGGATGTTTTGGTTGGACGAGTTGCCAATGATGAGTTTCCCTTTGGCGACGGTCGTCGAGCCCCTCTGACGATCGGAAGTTATTGGCCTCATGCGCCGACCCTATTCGACTACGTGAGGCGGTCCATGCCTTTCGACGCTCCTGGTTCGCTGCGCGATGACGAGGTGTATTCGGTCGTGGCGTTGCTGTTGCACTGGAACGATTTACTCGAACGTGACGTGGTCTTAGATTCGGAAATGTTGTCGGGTATTCAGATGCCGGCGCGCGACCGTTTCGTAATGGACGACCGTGTGGGCGGTTCGGAAATTCGTTGAGCGGTCCTGTTGTTCTCACTTTCTTCAACACAAAATTCCTGAATGAAAATCGGACTTGTTGGATTCGCGGGCTCGGGTAAGACCACGGTCTTCAATGCGATGACCGGTTTGGATGTGCCAGTGGGGTTTGGCGGCGAAGTTCGGCTGGGCACCGTGACGGTGCCGGATGAACGGATCCAGACGCTCAGTAAAATATTTTCGCCAAAAAAAACTACGTTTGCTGAGATCATGTTCGCGGATATCCCGGGCGAGCACGGCGCCGACAAGAAGGGTCTTTCCCGCAATGCGTTGCAGCAGATTCGCGATCAGGAAGCGCTTTGTCTAGTCGTACGGGATTTTCCCAACCCTGCGATCGAGGGACCCCCGGACCCGCTCGGCGATCTTCAGGCGTTTCACACCGAATGCGTGTTCGCCGACTTAGAAATCATCGAACGTCGTCTTGAACGAGCCAAGAAGGAAAACGCGACACCACAAGAACAAGCGGCGTTCATCACCATGAAAGAAACATTGGAAGACGAACGCCCATTGCGACTATTATCCGCAGCAGAACTTAATCGCGACCAGTTGACCGGGTACGCGTTTCTGACAGATCGACCGTTGCTGGTGGCGTTGAACCGAAGTGAGGAGACGGCGGCGTTGGGTGTACCCAAGGACCTTCAGGAACAGATTGATGCGTTAGGTGCCGGCGGACTTGCACTGTCCGCAAGTGTGGAAGCCGACATATCGGGGCTTGAACCCGACGACCAAGTTGCCTTCCTGGAGGACCT
>JAZDDC010000353.1:0-3497 GCA_036679565.1 Gemmatimonadota bacterium | reverse complement strand
GGGCTGGGGCCGGACGCAGCTGCCAAAGCGGAGGAAAGCTATCGTAACGCGATTGATATCGCCGTTCGGCAAGGAGCAAAAGGTTGGCAGTTACGGGCATGCACTGATTACGCACGATTCCTTGACGATCAGCTCCGTTCGGCAGCGGGCAAGGGAGTGCTCGAACCGATGCTCGAAGCGTATGCCAATACACCCCCAACAAAAGACGGAGTGAAAGCCGCCGCGGTGATGGAAACGATCAAGGCCCGATTGCTTGCGGGCAAGGACGAGCCTCGCTAAGCTCCCTCCGGGTTGGTAGGAATCACGTCAACACAGGATCTCCATGACCAAGGAAAAGAAGTTTGACGCGATCGTGGTCGGTGCGCGCTGCGCTGGTAGCTCCACCGCGATGCTGTTGGCGCGACGCGGGTACAACGTTCTCATTCTCGATCGAGGTCAGTTTCCCAGCGACCTGAAAGCCTCAACCCATTTGATCTGGCACGGTGGGGTTGCAAGCCTGAAACGCTGGGGCTTACTCGACAAGCTCAGGGGCATTGCATCTCCCTTGAAGAAAGTTAGCCTCGATCTCGGCGGACTCGTGCTCAAAGGGCGCGCGCCGCCGGCGGGCGATGTTGACGAAGCTTATGCGCCTCGGCGGAACCTCCTAGACCATATGTTGTTGCAATCTGCGCAAGACGCGGGGGCCGAATTCCGCGCGGGTTGCACCGTGCAGGGAGTAATTACGGAAGACGAGCGTGTGTGTGGCGTTCGGTTTTCAGATTCTAACGGATTGGTGTTTGAAGAACGTGCCTCGATTGTGATCGGTGCCGACGCAATCAATTCCGTGGTCGCACGGTCCGTGGCTGCGGCGCCGATTCATGAGCATCCCCGGGTGCAGGGTATGCTCTGGTCTTACTTCAGTGATTTACCGGTCGGCGACACAGAGTTCTACTCCAGGCCTGCGCGGATGCTGTTTGCGTGGTACACAAGCGAGGGCCAAACATTGGCCGGCATATGCGTGCGCCACGACGAGTATCCCGAAATTGCACAAAACGCCGATACGGCCATGTACGCCGAACTTGATTCTCTTGCGCCTGACTTTGGCGAAAGAGTTAGAGCCGCTAAACGCGAAACGCAATGGATGGCTGGGGTCACAGGGGGCATTTGCAGAAAGGCGTCGGGTCCCGGTTGGGCCCTTGTGGGAGACGCCGGTTTGACGATGGACCCCATTACTGGGTGGGGCATAACAAATTCGTTCAGAGATGCCGAACTACTCAGCGACCTGGTTCACGAAGGGTTCTCGGGACCGGACCCGCTCGACGATGTCGTTGGGCGATTCGAAGAAGTTCGCAATGCATCGTCCTTGCCACTTTATCACTTTTCGCACGATATGGGAAAACTCGAACCGCCACCACAACCGATGATCGATTTATTTTCTTCGCTACCGGGAAATCAAGACGACATCAACGCATACTTCGGTGTCTTTGCACAAACGGTGCCGGTAACCGATTTTTTTGCTCCTGAGAATGTTCAGCGCATCATCTCAGCCGGAAACACGGGTGTAAAGAGTTAGCCTGTGTTACCCCGGACGTGGTTCTGCATCAATTGAATGATGATACCCTCTGGGCCGTAGAAATAGACCGTCTTCATGTCCATTGAACGCGAGTATGCAGGGCTGCCAAAGAACTCCCAATTGTCTTTCAACCGATCGTACATCGCGTCAATGTTGTCTACGGTAAATCCAATGTGCCGATAGCCAATTGCGTTCAGTTCCTTGATAGTTTTGTCCGGTGGCGGCGACACCGGTTCGATGTATCCGAGCAGCGCGATGGTGGTGGCGTGTTCGCCCCCGCTTTTTGGACTGAGACGTATGTATGTGGCCGCAGCGTTTTTGTAACCGGTGAGTTTGTCTATCCACGCGCCGTTCATCAGCTTTGGTTCCGCCGCCGTAAAACCGAAGTTTTCGACGAAGAACCGTTGTGCCGCCTCGAGATCCTTGAATACTATGTTGACGTGATTGATTCCGTGAACCACGCCCGCTTTCCAGTCGGGTACGGGTAGGCAAAGGTGATCTTGTAGCATCTCCTCGGCGGTTTGGAGGCTGCCCTCGACCCATCCTTGGGCATGTGAATAGGCCTCGCCACATATGTAAATGGGATACGGTGGCTTTGGTTGAATGATCTCTTTGCTAACCTTGTAACTCTGTACGCCCACGGGCCAGAAATTCGCGCCACCGCCGTATGGGTCTTCGCCCCAATCGCGATACGCCGCCGTGTATGGTTTCGGCACATCTACCGGATTGCCGTGGAGTGCTACCAGCTGCCGATGGACTTCATTTACCATCCGTTCCGGTGCGGGGAACTTCTTCCAGTCCGGCAGGTTGAATTTGTCGGGGAGGAGTTTCGGGTCGTTGGGGTAGGTCGTGGCCGTCGCATCTCGCAACCCAGCCCAGTACTCCAGGTCGAGCCCGTCATCATAGATCAGAATGACGGCATGGTTTGTTTTTTCATCGACCTTCCAATAGTAGCATTGCCGAACCGGCAGGTCCGTCACTGACTTGCCACTCGTTATTCTCTCCATACGGCCTTGTCCGGTATCGACCGGTGGTAGTTTCTCCCACCACGGATTTTCGTAACAGATCGCCAGCTTGAACAGCGGTATTGGCGTGACCGACCGAATGAGTTCGTGTACTCGTTCGTTTTTCGGATCGAGGACGGGACCGGTTTGGTTTAGCAACTCCAACGACCGTCGTGGCATCGCAAGGATTAGATTTTTGGCCGTCACGGTCCGTGTGGTTCCGTCGTGGTCGAACGTCAGCGTGACAGGTCCGCTCTTCTCCTTTGCGTCAAAACTTACCAGCCTGTGACCGAGATGGATGGACCCGTCCGCCGCGGCAAACTGGTCCGCAAGTGTGAGGGGCAACTGCTCGTATCCATCCTTTATATGGAGATATTTTTTCCCAGGGCCGTAATCTCCCAGGTTCCATGAAAACCCGTCCGCTCCGTTCCACGTAGAAAGAATACTGTCGTAACCGCTGAGGTCCTTGGCCATGTCGAATGCCTCGTGGCCGATGGATCGCATCATGAGATACCGCAACGGTAATTCGTAAAGTGGGCGGCCCTCGTAGGTGCCTTCTTTCGCGACTTTTTCCCAATCGTCCGGCGTCAACTTGTCGAGATCTTTGCTTGTGCGGATCTCAATCCCGAGCAAATCGTATATGGTTGTTTGCAACGCGCGTGCGGCAGCCAAGGCCGTTAGGCTCGCCAGGTCGTCAGGAGAACTCTCGTCCGTGTTGAGGTCGTACGGTACCTTGGACACGTCCGTAAGCTCGAACATCCGCAATACTTTATTGCGGACATAGGCAATGTTCTGAGGTTGATCGGCGGGAAGGTTCTCGGTTTTTAGTTTTAGATGTTCAACCAGACGTGTCACCCAGGGTTGAGCATCTTCAATGTACCGCATGCCCCCAAGTTCAACACGAGCGTCGGATATCAGGGGAGGGACCACTGACAAGAGTC
>JAZDDC010000352.1:0-2022 GCA_036679565.1 Gemmatimonadota bacterium | reverse complement strand
GGGGCCCCGTTCGATTTGCCAGGTTGGCGCCACCCGTGGCGGATTGACAAATAGGCGAGACACACTATAAATTTAGTCTCAACTAAATTTAGAGTCGATTTGAAACCCATTGTGACACTTACGTTTAGGTGGTTAGCCGCAGCCCCTCTGTTCTTTCTGTGGGGATGCGGAGCCCTGTTTACAGAGGCGCCAGAAGACGCGGATGTATTTGACGCGCCGCTTGACGGACTGAGCGCCGAAGACTTGGCGGTCTTCGTGCGTGGCGACGGCGAATTCGGACGCCGGTTCGTTGCCGCTACTGGGTTAGGTCCCATCTTCAACGACGCGTCCTGCGCGAGTTGTCACAGTGGTGATGGTCGGGGTCGGCCGGAAAATGCGTTGATTCGGATCAGTCGTGGGAACGACTTGGCGCTAGACGTCGGTGGGCCGCAGATACAAGATCGCGCCATCGCGGGTGCCACGCCTGAGACCTTGCCGACCGGGGTCGATATCTCGGTGCGGCTGCCGCCACCCGTCTTTGGGGTTGGTCTTATCGAGGCAATACCCGTTGAGGCCATCGTCGCAAACGCCGATGAATTCGATTCCGACGGCGATGGCGTGTCAGGTCGGCCGCATTGGGTCACGTTGCCGGCGTTCGTTCCACTCACCGAACCGGGTGCGTCTGACGCTCAAGTGCTTGGCAGGTTTAGTCGCAAGGCTCAGGTGGGGTCGCTTTTGCAGCAGGTCGTCGAGGCGTATCACCAGGACATGGGTGTCACAACAGATTTCTTACCAGAGGAGAATCTCAATCCGCTGGCCAGGCACGTAACGGCGTCATCGGATCTCGTTCCCGATCCTGAACTTGATGCGGGCACCGTTCGCTCGGTGATTGACTATGTGAGAATGTTGGCCGCGCCCCCGCCCGCCGACGAGACGCTGGAGTTGCTTCAGGGGGCTCAGGTCTTTCAGGAAATTGGTTGTGCGACTTGTCACGTGCCGTCTTTCGTCACCGGCGCGCATCCCATTGCCGCGTTAGGCAACAGGGAGGTGGTGTTGTACTCAGATCTCCTTCTGCACGACATGGGTGAGGACCTTGCGGACAATCGTCCGGATGGTGATGCAACGGGCAGGGAGTGGCGCACCACTCCCCTGTGGGGACTGCGGATAGCGCGGGAATTTCTCAACGGCGATTTGTTTTTGATGCATGACGGGCGTGCGCAGTCGATTGAGGATGCAGTGTTGTTACACGGGGGCGAAGCCACCTCGGCCAGAGACGCGTTTGAACTGTTGTCCGTGGACCGCCGTGCCGCACTCCTCGAGTTCGTTCGGACAAGATGACGATTACCAGACGTAATTTGCTCGCGTCCACTCTCGCCGGTGTTGTCAGCGGATGTGCCACGCTGGCCACGACACGTCTGCAACCGGTTGACGGGCGTTTACGACTCGTTGTGAGCGAGCACGTGGGGTTAGACCGTACGAATGGCTTTCTCAAGGTGCATGGCTGATGGTGCCGGTGGATACACGGCGGTTTCGCCAACCTGCAAACATCGCGGGTGTACGGTCGAGGTTGCGGGCGAGCGACTCGAGTGCCCGTGTCACGGTTCACAGTACGGACGCGACGGAAGTGTGTTGCGCGGACCCACACAGGAAGCTTTGGATCGTTATGCTACGATGCTCTCACCGGCAGGTGTGTTGACCATTGTGCTGGAGGGACCGACAACATGAAGCGTTTGAGTCTCGTGTTCATTTTACTCCACGTGTGCGTGCCGGGTGTGGACGGTCAACAGGACAGTGTTCCGGAGCGTCCGTTTGTCGCCGGTGGTGTTTACGATAAGCCGTACCTGACAACATTGGCTGGGAAAACAGCCATCGGTGGTTACGCCGAGGCACACGGGAAGTGGAATCGTGTTGACGGGATTACGGAAAACAGCGGTTTCGAAGCCAAACGATTTAACCTTTTTACCGCTACCGAGGTGTCTGACTTCGTACGCATTGGTGCCGAAATCGAGATCGAAGAGGGTGGGCAGGACATCACCATTGAAT
>JAZDDC010000351.1:0-8991 GCA_036679565.1 Gemmatimonadota bacterium | reverse complement strand
AACTCGCCGGCCAAAATAAGGGTGGCAAGTGCGGAAAAGACAAGGGGAATCCATTCGGCCGGGTGGCTAAATGCGTTCACTGCGTGTGCGATGTAGATGTCGAAACCGAGAAATGCGATATTTCCCAGAGCGAACACCTCCACCAACAACGAGAGGTTCAACCGTCGCTTTGTCATGAAGACCTCTATCGGCTTGCTCGCAACTGTTCGGCCATCTCTTCCATCTCGACCATCTTGGCGAGTAGCTCGTAGTTACCGTGCCACTGGACGAAATCTGCTCCGCCCATGAAGGCACCGTGCTTGGCTGTTCGCCCAAAATAGTGCCAGAGATCGAAGTGGACGAATTCAATCGGTTCGTCAAACGGTGCAGGTGTCAGCAGTCCTTCTTCACGGAGTTCGGCCATGAGTTCCATGGCGGCAGCGACTTTCTCATTCGTCGAAGCGATGACAGTTTCTGCTTCCCGATAAAATGACTCGATGGATGGACGCGCGTGGCATTTGGCGCACAAATCTTTCATTTCGGCCTGTCCGCGAACGTACGACGGCCGACGCTCCGAGATGGGCGCGAAGAGCCAATATGACAATCGCTCGGTCACATCGTGCGTGAACTTCATGCCGTCCAAACCACTCATGTGACAGGTAGCACAAGTGGGCACGGACATGTCCGCCGTCGTCAGTACGCTCGGATCGGCGTGCAAGTTCATCGTTGATCGTTGCGCGGCGAACAGAACACCGTGCTTGGATTCATTATAAATTTCCAACTGGGAATGATCGGGCCCCATATGACACTGCCCACATGTCGTGGGTTCACGGGCGAGCGCCATGGACGTGGAATGACGAGAATGGCATTCGGTACAGCTCCCGATCGATCCGTCGTCGTTCGGTGCGCCAATTTTGTGGCATCCCATACAACCTGACTCAATAGCCCCGGAACCTTCCAGGCGTGCGAGTTCGTTGGGCGGCCGTTGTACAGCACCGGGGTGGTACTCTTCCGCAAACGCAATCTGTTCATCGGTGAGACCCACACTGCCGTTTACCGCGGCCCACGCCGGCGCCCCATGGCGACTCCGAACGAATTGGTCGTATTGCGTGGTGTGACACTGTGCGCAATTCTTGGCTGTGGGTGCCTCGGAGATGACGAAACCGCGGTGATCGACACCAGTCTGTCCGTCGGCCGGTTGATGACAGCTCAGACAGGTTGTCCCGACTTGTGCGTGCCGACTGCTTTCGTACTGGTGGACGATGGCCGCAGTTTCCTGGCGGTGACACTGCGCGCACCGGCCCGTGGCGCGAACGGACGCTGCTGTGGGTCGTAGTCGCTCAACCGCAGGCCTACGATTGTGAACCAGAATGGCCGCTATGATTGCAGCCGTACCGAGGAAGACCGCTACGAAAACCGCGCGAAAGGACATCGACTGGCCTCGTTAGAAGTAGGCACTACCTCCACCTCACCCGCATCCCGGCATACGCATTCCGCCTCGGCGCTGGCTCAAAGAACCGACCAAAACGCGCGTTGACGACGGCGGATCCCACGTACTGGTTGTCAAATAAGTTTAACACACCGACAAAGGGCGAAAACACGAACTCCCGGGTGTAAACGGTTGCACCGACGCGTAAACCTGTGGTCAAGTACCCGTCGGTTTCGACTGTGTTAGCGTCATTCATGAACATGCTCGACGAATACGTATTGTCCAAAGCGATCCACACACCAGTGTTGGTTTGCGCGCGCACGGAATGATGCAGCCGATGCTTCGGCACCCCCGGTAAGCTGTTGCCGTCAAACGTCTCATCGGCCGTTCGGAACTCGCCAAAGGTGTAGTCGCCAAGCGTATATGCAACCAGTGTTCGAAGGTTATCCTGAACCCGCAACGTACCTGATATCTCGATTCCGCGATGGGTGGTAGAACCTGCATTGCGGAAGAATCTGCGTCCAGGATCCGTCGTGACTTCGAATGGAATCAACGCATCTGTTACGTCGGTATGGAATACTGCCACATCGAACGCAAGACGCCGACTGACCAAGCCACGGAACCCAACCTCAAAAGTCTTGGCCGTTTGCGGATCCAGATCCGGATTGAATCCGCCGAGACCGGTGGGACGATTTGTCAGTTCTGTGGTGGTTGGTGTCTCGAAAGACGAGCTGACGTTCACATAGCCTTGCACACCGCGCGAAAACCTGTATACGGCACCGATCGAGCCCGACGCCGCGTTCAACGATCGACTTCCCGAATCGTCGCCATTCGTCAGCAACCGATCGTCCGCGTCAAACGTCACTCGATCGTAACGGCCACCGAGTGTGAGTGTAACATCATCGGTAACCGGCCAACGAAGACGCGCAAATGGACCGATTTCGGTAACGTTCTCGAGTTGGTCGAGCACGACGGATGTTCGATCGGGGGTTTCGTTGACCCGGTCGTCCCGTTGTCGCTGCAGGTCGAATCCAAACGTTACGTAGGGCAACGAACGACCGACGATCATCGGTAAGGTCACCACTGCGCGGGCCCCCACCGCGACACGATCGATCGTGATCCGGGCAAACGAAAGTGGGTTGTCCAAATCTCGCATCAAGCCGAACCCCATCAACTCAATCCGTCCGCCATTGGACAGGACCTGTCGGAACGTGACGCCAAGCTGGTGTTGCGCAACGGTCTTGCCGGCGTCGGCACTCACGTTTCGTGCATTGGCCTGCGATGGATCTTCGTCTAGCTCAGCTTGGTTCAACGATCCGGGGTTGTCCAACTGAGGAGCGTCAGAGAATTGCCCATTGACCAACAGCGTCGATGCCGCGCCCAGCTTCTTCTCGAAACGAAGACCGACCTGCCACTGATTGGCGGTCGAATGTTCACGAAACCCGTCCGCAATGGTCCGACCACCCGTTATGGCAAACGATCCGTTGGAAATCGGCGTGGACACGCCGCCACGCCATTTGAACGCGCCAAAGGCACCGCCGGTCACACTCCCCCACGCCGCGGCCGACCTTGTGTTTGGCGTGACTGAACGAATGTCGATCACACCCCCGGACGCATTGCCGTATAAACTAGACGCGGACCCGCGAAGTACCTCAATGCTTCCCACGGATTCCAGATCAAGATTTGAAAGCTGACCCTGACCATCAGGCAGGGTTTGCGGAATACCGTCAATGAGGATTTTCACACCCCGCACACCAAATGGGGAGCGCGCTCCGAACCCACGAATGGAGATGCGTTGATCTTGGGAGGGATTGTAGCGATTCGAGACGGCGACACCAGGGACCTCCACAAGTGCCTCGTCAAGACCAAGAGTGGGTCGTCCGTCTCTTATGCTATTGCCTGACACAAACCCCACCGCCCACGGCACGTCACTGAGTGGCGTTGGCGATCTTGTTACGGAAACTTGGATAGGCCGCAAGACAACCGTGTCGGCACGCACCGAATCCTGTGATCCGGTTTGTGCCTGTAACGGCAAGACACCAAACGTCAACGCACTCAACGCAAAACAAACCTTCCGTCCCATCACAACTCCCGTGATCTCGTGACCAGTCGTGGGTTACGGACGTGGAATCCCGAACGAGAACTCAAATCGATCCGTATTGTACGAAGATAACTGCCAAGTAAACCAAACCGAAAAATTGAACGGTGCAAACCAGGGTGTCAGATTCCCCAACCCAAATCCCAATTCGGTATAGGCCGACGGGGCAGTCAAGATACCGGCATCCCCGGGATTTGGCGTGTGATTCACAAAACTAGACCAAAACGCACCGCCGTGTACGCTCAGCGTAAACGGGAGTTGCTTAATCAGAGGAATACGGCTTTGGCGAAAGAGTTGCTGATCGAAGTCATGAGTCAGAAATACATACGCAGCGCGATTCCCGGCGAAGTTCCTTTCGGCCATTGTATTGAAGCCACCTTGTTCGAAAAACACCTCGTTACCGAAATCGATGGTAAAGTAACGCTGCGGCGGAAGATCCCCGCGTGACGCGCCTGCGTAGGCATCGAACGATGTCAGCCCCAAACCCAACGTCCGTTGCTCGCGATGAACCCGCAACGAGTAGCGGAGAAAATCGAAATCGTTTGCGATGAGGTCAGGAGATGCCAACTCCGCACCCACCGTGATGACGGTAAACGGGAGGGTAAAGAGTCGGAAGTCGCGACCTTTTCGCTTGAGTAGCTTGCGCGAATCAAACGACAACGACGCCGCCACTGACCTCAGCCTACCGTCCACAATCGGCAAATTGTCGCGCAACACCTTTTGGCCATCAAAGAACGAATAGTCACTGACAACACCGGCCGTATATTGACGGTAATCGTTGTATTGAAGACGCATCGTGGTGAACTTGGCAACGCGACCGTTCAGGAAAACAGAGACGCCCTCCTGCCGATGATAGTCGAGCGGGTCCGACTTGCTGAACAGGGCCCTGGTCGTGGTATTGGTCCGATTACCCACCACCGTTGGGCGGGACACAATCTCGTCACGTGCGGTGGCACCAAACCACAATCGCCGAGATTCAGACAGCCGATAGGAGCCACCGATGCGATACTGCCATTCATTCCGGCCGAGTGAGCGGCCCAGTTTGAAACGCAAGGTGACATCCGGCGACAAATCACGCAACGTGGCTCCAACACCGAGGTAGGCGCCTTCGACACGATTGTAATGAAAGTAGTCGCGGTTAAACGCAAGAAATACCAACCCGAGAGTTCCTCTAAGTAGGCGTTCGCTCCACGGCGGGGGAATATTCTCGACGGAGTCAATGCGCGTATAGGCCCGTTGCTCAAGATCGGTTAACGGAACCGTCCGGCGTTCCGTCCAACTGGCCGAGTCCGCGTCGTCCGCTCCTTCATCGACAATGATGAGGTACTCACCCAAGGTTGCCGGCGCATCGCCCTCATCAAAAACGAAATCGGTCAACGCCGCCACATGTTGAAACGAGAGGTTCCTGGGCACACCGGGAAGTGGCACACCAAAGTGAATCTCACCCGTAAACCGGATCTCCGCCGGTAACCAGTAGCCGTCACCGACAGGTGCCAGTGTCTGTTGGTAACGCAGGTTTTCGAAGAAATCGAATCGAATAGCATCGTTGGCACCGACGTCTATCTCAATCACATCAAAAGTCGAATCGGCAATGTCAATCATCCCAACGAACAGCGGTTCAGCATCGGTTCGTGGTTCGATGGCAAGACGATAAATTTTCCGACCGCCGGTCATCATCGAGTCGATGAGTTGATAGTCGTAATGAGATAGCGCATCATCCGCGGTGGGTGATACCACCGCGTATTTCGTCATGTCAATGCGGTTCTTGTTGAAATTCACAATTTCGCCGACGGACACGAGATTGTCGTCCGCAGGCAAGTTGCGTGATTGCCGCCGAGCCACGATGGTCTCTTGGTACTTGTCCGGCTGCTCCCAATACGCTGAGGTCTGTGTCTCAGTAATGACAAGCACAGACTCCGAAGAATCGGCAGGTTTGTCCATATCTCGAATGGACAACTTCACGTACGCCTCGTATCGGTAGTCATGGATTCGAGAAAACACATCGTTCTTACGGGCGATGGCGTTCCGGATGATCCGATGGGCTGGGTTGTCCGCCTCGGCGACCACGGAGATCTCGCCGAGCGTTAACGGAATCGGGCTCATCCAAACGTCTCGTTGGACCGTGGCGCCGCTGGCCGCAACCGCAACAGAAACCATGCGGTATCCGATCTTACGAAATTCGAGCTGCAATTGACCGGGCGCCACAAACATCGTAAAACGGCCACGACTGTTCGTGAGCGTTGAGTTGTCGGTTCCTGCCACCCTGACGATAGCGAAGGGGATGGGCCGACCAGACAACGTGTCTATGAGGACCCCTTCGACGACTGTCTCCTCGCCGACCCGTTGTTGAGCGTCTGCCCGACCACCGACGGCCAGGTGCCCCGCCAAGACCAGGACGCCAATCGCTGCGTTCCTCGCAGTTGTTATTGTCATCGTGGCGGGATGTAACCCAAACGGCGCCAGCGAGTTCCGACTAGACGCGGTGCTCCCCTCTTGAGCCACACAGGCATCAACGGAGTTGGAGTTTCATGCACGTAGCGGACTGACAGACGGTACCGGTAAACTGCCACGACTCGCGAGCCTCTGGTGCGACTGCGCTCCGTTCAACGACCTCGAATCCCAGTTTCTCAAAGAAGCCTTCGGCTGTCTCCGTAAGGAGGACCATCGTTCTTACACCATCGTTCCGTGCATGATTGATAAGCGCGTGCGCCAGTCTAGTTCCAAGATTCTTGTCCCGGAAACCTGGCGCCACGGCAAGGGAGCGAAGAATACCGGTTTCTCCATACTTCTCCACGGCTACGCAACCGGCAATTTCCTCCGCACTCCGGGTGACGAGAAAACCTGAAAGGTGTTCTCCAACTCCCTCGACAGGAAGCTTTGAGCGCCGAAGGACCTCCGTTATTCCCGGAATGTCCCCAGTGTTCGCCGGTTCTATCGATAGTGGTTGATCGCTCACGCGGTATCCTTTCCGATCAAGCATAGGATCTGCAAAATAAGGATTATCCTAGAAGTGGCCCCAGTCAATCCAGACCCTCGAGACGAAACCCGTCCGGTTCGACCTTCGTTGTGCGGGGAGGCCACACGAGATACCTTGCGCGCCATCTCCCTCGGAAACGACGCCGCTACGTCATGCACATTCAGTGAAACTGACCAAAAAAGGCCTGCTCGCCGGAGCGATCATGCTCGTGGTTATCACCGCCATCGTGGGATCCACACTGGGTCGGGAAATCATGGCGGGTCGGCAACCCGGCTTGATGTCGTTCACACTCATTCATTTCGCCGGCTATTTGTTTTTCCTCCTCATGCCGGTCGAAGCCCTCGTCCCTCTTTACCTAACGGGTGGGCATCCGGCGGACGTACTGGTTGGCATCGCCGTCGCGACTGCCCTTGTCGCGCAGACGATTGACTTTAGCATTGGATACGTGGTAAGCGACCGAATCGTCGATACGCTCATCAGCAGAAAAAAGTTCGAAAAATTCAAGCGGACATTCGACAAGTGGGGTGGATGGGCAATTCTTGCCCTCAACCTATCTCCACTCTCATCGCCCAATATGCTGTTGGTCTCAGGAATCATGCGTTACAACGGTGTGAAGGCGCTCGCGATTAGTGCGGTTGGACTGTTCGTGAAGTATGTGGTGATCGTGATGTTGACGGACGTGATTGGCTGACGGACGTGCGAACGCGATGGATGATGAACAGCGCCACTGAATCCACCGAATCCACGGAAAAAGAGTGTTCTCTATTTCCACCACTCCTTGAAACTGTTGCACATGTTGCATTCGTGTTGCCTGTATCGGTGCAATTTACTACATTGTAGTTTCTTGTCGAAGCGGGCGAATGTTCTTGGGTGAATTCGAACAAATAGTCATGCTCGCGGTGTTGCGCCTCGAAAGGCATGGTTACGGCGTAAGCATTCGCCGCGAAATCGAGAAACATCTCGAGCGGGCAATCTCCCCCGGTGCCTTGTATACCACACTCGACCGACTCGAGGCAAAAGAACTACTGGCCTCCCGAGTTCGCACCCCCGGCCAAGAGGTCGCCGGCCAAAAGCGATGTTTCGAAGTTACACGCGCCGGCTTGAAGGCCTTGCGTGATTCTCGCAGGGTGCTGGAGACAATGTGGAACGGCGTGCGTACGTCTCTTGGTGACGTGTAGTGACGGCCACAATACTGTTTAGGGTCTCCCGGTTCTTGTTTCGAATGTTTGTGCCGTCCGGGGCCACACGAGATTCAGCACTCGACGAAATAGCGGAAGATGCAGCACTGCGTTTTGGAGTACGACCATCCCTGAAAAGGAGTGGTTGGTTCCTGCTACAGGTCGTGAACATCTGCTGGCACTATTCCTCACAACGCCTCATCAGAAATCTCCATACGCGCCGTCGTAAGACGGGCTACCGCCCAATATCACGGTATAGAGGCCCTAAGATGGAAAGCACGATTCGAGAGTTGCGTTACGCCGTTCGCGCACTTGCAAAACAACCGAGTTTTACAATCGTCGCCGTATTGACGATAGCCCTTGGGATTGGCGCAAACACCGCGATGTTCAGTATTGTCGATGCTGCAATGCTGCGACCACTCCCATATCCTGACGCGGACCGGTTGGTAAGCATTTTACTCTCCCGATCATCGCCAAACGAATCCACGTCCGAAAACCAAGTGTGGTGGTCTTACCCAAAGTACAACGTGATCAAACAATCGGCATCGACATTACAGTTGCTCGCGGCATTTGCCCACGGGCCAGCCAATCTCACCGGCATCGAAACACCGCGACGTGTGCAACTCAAGCTTGTCTCGCCATCGTACTTCTCGTTGCTGGGTGTGGACGCAGTTCTGGGTCGGACGTTCCTTGTATCAGAGGATCTCGAGACGGCGGGAAACGCAGTGGCCGTTCTTAGCCACGCATTGTGGCGTGATCAGTACGGCGGCGACCCCGACATTCTCGGAAAACCAGTCCAGATTGACGAAACACAACTCGTCGTCATTGGCGTCCTTCCAAGAAATTTTCAAGATATTGGCGGAAACGCGCAAGTGTGGGTCCCCATCACAATGGCCCCTACAATTCAACATCGGCCTGACGCGTTGACGTGGTGGGGCACACATTGGCACCGAATCATCGGCCGCCTTGACGACAACGCTACGATGGAAGAGAGTGTTGCAGAACTCTCAACAATCGGCGTGGCGCTGGACGAACAATTTCCCTCGCCGTTCGGTGTCACGACCGCACCGGTCCCGTCACCGCTGACGAACTCCAGGCTTGACCCCACCCTTCGACGTTCGATGACAATCCTCATGGCCGCCGTGGCGTTTGTCCTGTTGATCGCTTGTATTAACGTCGCCGGGCTGTTCTCCAGCCGAGCCGCCGATCTTCACAAGGAGATTGCAATTCGGTTTGCGATCGGAGCTAGCAAGGTCCGCGTCGCCCGACAGGTACTCCTGGAAAGTGTGCTGATCTCCGTAGCCGGTGCGACGATCGGCGTTATCACGGC
>JAZDDC010000350.1:0-7624 GCA_036679565.1 Gemmatimonadota bacterium | reverse complement strand
GATATTGAACCGCAGTTTCAAGAATGAAGTCCACTTCTTCTGATGTCGGCGTTGGCTCAAGACTAACCGTCTCGACAGGCGTATCCGTTGTCCCAACAATAATGTGATTGTGCCACGGAACCGCAAACATGACACGACCATCAGAGGTGCGGGGCACCATGATGGCAGCGTCACCCGCCAAGAACGAACGATCGAGCGTGATATGAACACCCTGGCTTGGTTGGATGACTGCGGGTACGGCCGGATTGTCCATCTGACGGATGCTGTCAGAAAACGGACCGGTAGCGTTGACCACGACATGTGCGGTGGCAACAAATTCTTCTTCCGAATCCGATTCCAAACAACGAACGCCCTCAACGAAACCGTTGATGTCCTTCACCAGATCGACGACGCGGCAATAGTTCAGAACTGTCGCACCCTGCTCAAAAGCGGTTTGCGCAAGATTGATCAAGAGACGTGCATCGTCGAATTGACCGTCATGGTATTGGACGCCCCCGCGGAGACCCTCCCGCTCAATGTTAGGAAGCTTGGAGATGGTTTCCTCAACGGAGAGGAGCTGAGATCGCCCAAAACGATACCGACCTGCCAGAACATCATAGACCTTCATGCCAACACCGTAGAACGGCGCTTCCCACCATTCGTAGTTGGGTACAATGAAAGGGAGATCTGAAACCAGGTGTGGGGCGTTTTGCAACAGGAGGCCCCGTTCTTTCAACGCCTCCATCACAAGTGAAATGTTTCCCTGTTGCAGGTAACGCACACCGCCATGCACCAATTTCGTTGATCGGCTCGAAGTCCCCTTCCCAAAATCGGATTGCTCGACCAACAGAACATCAAAACCACGTGAGGACGCGTCCACGGCAACGCCAACTCCCGTAGCACCACCACCAATGATTACCACGTCCCACGGTTCAGATCGATCGCGAATGCGATCGATCATGTTATCGCGATTCATGTGGGCCTTTCGTTTGAATCATCATGCTGGCGTGGCGCAACGACCATTTCAACCGTCGCAACCGACCCCGTTGTCGATGGACCGCACCGCCTCAACCACGGCTTCGGGCTGTTCCTCTTGAATGAAATATCCCGATTGAGCCACCGTATCAACGGAAAACGACGTTAAGCGTTCAGACAACAGTCGTATTTCATCCGGATGTGGTCCGGAGTTGTGTTCCATCTCGCCGACAAGGAGTACCACGGGGCAAACGATCTGTGCCAAATGGTCTTGCAAGCGCTCGGGTTCCTGCGACTCGGCCATCCGCTGGTAGGCGCCGATCGTTGCTCGGTAATCCGAGGCTAAACCCTTTGTATACGACCGGACGATATCACGATCCACCCACGAGTCGTCATACGAGAGTTTCCGCATTTCCCGATACAACATCTGCTGCATGATCCGTCGCGCGTCGAGCATGCGTGCCACCGGCGCAAACCGCATCCAACGCCGAAACCCGTCCGTCGTGGCAGTCTCACCGGGCCCACCCTCGATCGAAACAACTCCCCTCACAAGTTCGCTATGACGATATGTCAAACGCATTGCGATGGAGGCGCCCAACGAATGCCCAACCAACACGGCGCTCCGAATGGAAAGCGAGTCCAACGCCGCGGCCACACGATCAGCCTGGGCAGTCAGCGAGTAGTCGGCATCCCGTGGCCGTGAAGAAACCCCCATTCCGAGAGGCTCGATACCCACCGCACGGTACCCCGCCGCCGCGAGTGCGCCCATGACCCGCCTGAATCCAAAGGACGACCCGAACAAACCTGGAATAAAAACGACCGGTGGCCCGGTGCCCTGGATCGTTACGGCCAACGACTCCGACTGCGCCACGGGGATACGCACCGTTTCGACCGTGTCTTGGCTCGCGACTAGGAAAAGTAGTAACAGCATCTCGGGTCACACCAGAAAAAGAACCAGACGACTCCAGCGCGAGTCAGCGGCGAAATTGCCGACGACCACCGTCTACGCAAAGATGTAGCCACCCCTCGACAAACATGGAAGGTCAGCCTTCGACATCTCAGATCTTAGGTTGCCGGAGCGCCCTCGTCGATGCATTATCGCCTTCTTCAAAAGATGAGGAGATGGCATGCCACACCCGGTCATTCATTGGGAGCTGTGGTCCCAAGATCCCCAAAAGTGCGCGGACTTCTATGCTCAGGCTTTTGGTTGGTCGATCAAACATCTCGAGGAGATGGGTTACCACGTCGTCGATACGGAGGACGATGATGGAATCAACGGTGGCATCCTGCAACCGCAACACGGTCCATGGCCCGGTAACATGGCATTTTACATCAGCGTTGAAGACTTGGGCGAAATCAAGACTCGAATCGTCGATGCCGGTGGGCGCATCCTTGTGGATCATCAGGAGGTGCCAAACGTGGGATCATTTTGTCTTTTTGAAGATCCCGACGGCCGAGTGCTTGGGTGTTGGAAGCAAATCGACGCGGATGACGACTGATGTGACCAAATGTTGAGGACCACGCCGTTTCATGCAAAAACCGCCCCCATCTGTCAAGCACAAAACTGGCGGCGGTGGGCCGGGTACGTCGTTGCCGGTTCATACGAACTGAATCACGACAGGGAGTACTACGCAATACGGAGTGCGGCGGCCCTCATCGACGTTTCGCCACTTTTCAAGTATGTCATTCGCGGGCCGGATGCAGCACATCTGTTGGACCGAGTCGTCACCCGCAACGTTGCGGGAAGCTCCGTGGGTCAGGTGTTGTATACGCCTTGGTGTAACGATGCCGGGAAAGTGGTCGACGATGGCACACTCTCCCGTTTGGACGACAACGTATTTCGGCTGACGGCCGCAGAACCGAACCTCCGGTGGTTGCACGAACACGGTACGGGGCTGCAATTCGAAATCGACGACGTCTCGGATTCTTTGGCGGCCCTGTCGATTCAAGGCCCCATGGCCAGAGAGATACTCTCCACGGCCACCGACTCTGACTTATCCTCCCTCCGTTTCTTCCGTCTGACCAAAGCCACGATACGCAGTGTCCCCGTAACGATTTCTCGGACCGGTTACACCGGAGATCTCGGTTACGAGGTCTGGCTCGACGCAGGACACGCCGAAGTATTGTGGGATGCCTTGATCGAGATTGGTGGACCGTATGGATTGGCACCGGCGGGTATGTTGGCGCTGGACATCGCACGGATCGAGGCTGGTCTCCTGTTGATCGATGTCGACTACGTCCCCGCATTCAAAGCCAAGATCGAAGCACAGACTTCATCTCCCCTAGAGCTAGGGCTTGGCTGGGCGGTAAAACTGGACAAGGGACACTTCACCGGGCGCGCCGCACTTCTCGAAGAATCAAATCGCGGCGCAACTTGGAAATTTGTTGGCCTCGAGATCCAGTGGGATTCTTTGGAGAAATTGTACGGCTCGGTAGGACTGCCACCGTTGTTGCCAACAGAGGCGTGGCGGACGAGCGCGCCAGTCTATTCGTCGCGTGGTGCGCAAGTAGGATACGCCACGAGCGGTTGCTGGTCGCCAATTCTCAAAAAATACATCGCATTGGCCCACGTCAACACAGCCGCTGCAACAATCGGCGATCGATTGTTGATGGAGGTAACCGTCGAGCACCACAGAAAGAAAGCGGAAGCAACAGTTGTCCCGACACCGTTCTTCGATCCCCCTCGGAAACGCAGCTTCACTCCATGAAAACGCAGCAGTTCGACGCAATAGTGATTGGAGGCGGCCACAACGGATTGGTGAACGCTGCATACCTCGCTCGAGCGGGGCTTCGGGTGGTCGTTTTAGAACGACGGCATGTTTTGGGAGGTGCTGCGGTAACGGAAGAAATCTATCCCGGCTTCAAGTACTCGGTTTGCTCATACGTCGTCAGCCTGTTGCGGCCGGAAATTATTCGCGAACTGAACTTGGCGCGCCACGGGCTCGAGATCCTGCCGTTAGAAAGTACGTTTACGCCACTCCCGAACGGAGACCATTTGGTACGCTGGGCCGACCATGATCTCACACGCCGAGAAATATATCGGCACTCGCCACGTGATGCCGAAGCGTACGACGATTTCGGCCAATTGCTTTACCGATTGGCCGTTGCCGTAAAGCCTCTCATGTCGATGATACCCCCAGACGTCGCATCACTGCATCCCCGCGATCTGGCTGGCACAGCACGACTGGGTAAATATTTTCACGGCATAGAGCCATCCACATTCTATGCGTTGCACAAACTGATGACGATGAGTTCGGCCGACTATCTGGACGAGTGGTTTGAGACCGAGGCGCTCAAGGCAACGATGGCAGCCAGCGGTATCATTGGGACATTCCTTGGCCCACGTTCACCGGGAACAGCGTATGTGCTGCTCCACCACTATTTGGGTGAAATCGATGGCGCATTCCGAGCGTGGGGATTTGCACGGGGCGGCACCGGCGCCGTCAGTGAAGCCATCGCCGCGGCGGCACGCAGTTACGGGGCATCAATTCGCACCGAAGCGCCCGTCGCTCAGATCATAACACGGGGCGACCGAGCCACGGGTGTCGTACTCGCGGACGGTGAGGAAATCCACGCATCCACTGTCGTCTCAGCACTCGATCCCAAACGAACATTCATCAACTTGATTGAGCCAAGTGCACTTCCGTCCGAGTTTCGCGCCGCGATCGACAATTTCAAAATCCGAGGGTCGTCAGGCAAAGTGAATCTTGCGTTAGACGCGCTACCAGAATTCACGTGCCTACCAGGTACCGGTCCACATCTTCGTGGCGCAATCTCTATCAGTCCAAGCGTGGACTACCTCGAGCACGCATATGACGATGCCAAGTACGGTGCGTTTTCCCGACGGCCATATATGGACATCCTCATTCCGTCGCTCATCGATCCCACCATGGCGCCCCCCGGTAAGCACGTCATGTCGCTCTTTGTGCAATACGCGCCGTCGGATCTCGTGGGTGGTTGGAATGTCCAGAAGCGAGAACAGTTTGGGGATAACGTCATCGATACGCTGTCGGAATACGCGCCCAACATCAAAGACATAATTCTTCACCGCCAGGTGCTAACTCCTTGGGACCTCGAACGGGACTTTGGATTGACGGAGGGGAATATTTTTCACGGTGAATTGACACTCAATCAACTTTTCTTTCTACGACCGGCCTCGTCCTGGGCAGACTACACAACGCCAGTGCGCAATCTGTTTCAATGCGGCTCCGGTACACATCCTGGTGGCGGAATCACCGGCGCACCGGGTCGGCTCGCCGCCCAACGAATTCTCGGAAGCCGCTGGACGTGACAACGTACGACGCCATCATCATCGGGGCCGGACACAACGGCCTCACCTGCGCCGCCTACCTGGGGCGTGCCGGGTTTCGGGTCCTGGTGCTCGAGCGCCGCGACATCGTAGGTGGTTCGTCAGTGACTGAAGAACCGTTCCCTGGTTTCCATATCGACACCTGCGCACACAGGATCCATGGCCTTCACCCGTCCGTCACTCAAGACCTGT
Source organism: Gemmatimonadota bacterium (assembly GCA_036679565.1). Lineage (GTDB taxonomy): Bacteria > Gemmatimonadota > Gemmatimonadetes > Gemmatimonadales > GWC2-71-9 > JAZDDC01. The sequence goes on along the minus strand of JAZDDC010000350.1, from coordinate 2,169 downwards.
CTCTCAACAACCACGGTCTTGAGATTCAGCATCCATCGTCATGCGTGTACGCTCCAAACCTCGATGGCCCGCCCTTGACACTTTGGAGTGACCCGGCACGAACGACCGCAGAAATCCAGAGCTTCTCATCTCACGATGCACAACAGTGGCCAACCTTTGTCACATTCATGGCGGTTGCAACTCGTTTCTTGCGGACGATGTACGATCATCCGCCAATACAAGCCCCAAGACCAAAGATGGAGGACGTAGGGACCCTATTGCGTCTTGCACGTCGGTTTAAGAATCTGACAAAATCAGATCGCATTGCATTGCTCCGCTTACTCCCGGCCTCGATTGCCGATGTCGTAGATGAGAGGTTCGAAACCGACATTTTGAAAGGGGCTCTTGGCGCCGCAGGTATCAACGGCATCATGCAAGGTCCAATGGCCGCCGGGACCGCGTACACGTTCCTCCACACCCATGTCTATTCTCCGCCTGGCGCCATCCGAGCGACCTTGTTCGTGCGCGGAGGCATTGGTGGACTCGCGACCGCGCTTACAAGCGCCGCCAAACGCTTTGGCGTTTCCGTCCGGACCGGCGCTGAAGTGCAAAACATCATCGTTAAGGACAACCGTGCCGTCGGGGTGGCACTCGCTGGCGGTGAGGAAATCACCGCACGGTACGTAGTTTCCAACGCCGACCCCCGTCACACGTTGCTAGCGATCTTGGACCCAGCGAACCTTGCGATTGGTGATACGCGCAAGACGAAGGAAATAAAATTTCGGGGGGCCGTGGCAAAGGTGAACCTTGCCTTAGCGGAACGACCCGAGTTTGTCGGTGCGTCGGACGAAGAACGTTTGCACGGCACCATCACGATCGCACCGAGTATCGACTATCTCGAACATGCGTATGACGACGCCAAATACGGCAAGCCCTCCGGCGAGCTGTTCCTGGACATCACTATTCCAACACTCACAGACCGGTCCTTGGCGCCCAACGGCAAACATATCTTATCCGCCACCGTGCAGTACGCACCTTATCACCTCAAAAACCATTCGTGGAATGATGACACGCGCGATACGTTAGGCAACCATGTTGTCGAGACCATCTCACAATACGCGCCCAACGTGCCAAGCGCCGTCTTGCATCGTCAAACGATTACCCCATTTGATCTAGAAAAAGACTACGGTCTCAGCGAGGGCAACATAAATCACGGCGAACTCACGCTGGATCAATTGTACTTCATGCGCCCGATCGCAGGGTGGTCTCGTTATGAATCGCCAATACGCAATCTTTATCTTTGTGGAGCCGGCACGCATGGAGGAGGTGGCGTGACATGCGCGGCTGGTTACAACGCCTCTCGAGTTCTCATCAAGCACGCAAAGAGCGGCTAAGCGAACGGTCACGAAACTTCATCGAGTAGCCGCCGCCAACTTTCACGTTCGCGACCCGGGCGGAACAAGTCGGCTAGGCGTGTCACACGGCCACGAAGATCGTCATAGAAAATAGGGTCGGTTTCCGCGCGATACATAAGGGCGCGTAGCTCTTCCGTGTTCCCCACCGAAAAGAAACCGGGATAGTCACGCCCGAGAAGATCTACCGAACTCGCAATTTTGCTGGCCAATATCGGTACGGTTGTCATCACAGCCTCGGATATGACGTTTGCACCGCCTTCCGACCTGGAACTCAGAACAAGCGCGTGGCTTGTGGCCAGGATACGAAGCGTGTGCGCGCGCGTTTGCTCGCCCATCCAGGCAAATCGTGGATTCCTTACCTGCTCGGCCAAAGCCAACCGTTCCATTGCGTCACTCAACGCAGCCCCTACTTGTGTGACACGAATCCGTGAAGTCCTCGGCAAATGACGTGAAGCCATCGCGGCTCGGAACGGATCCTTTACATGTCGCAGGTGTGCGAGCACGCACATGTCAAAATTTTTTCTGTCGCGATGGAGTAGCTGTTGAGGTTTCACAGCAGATTGGTAGATGATTCGCAATTTGGGTTTCAAAGAACCAAGCAACTGTTCTCCCGCGCCCGGATACAGGGCAACCAGGCACGTCGCCAGAGCAAGCGTACGCTTTGCGGCGCCGTCGCGATGGATGTCCTTGTGCAGGTCAGTCCCGGTCAGGCCAACGATCAGCGGTGCATCAGGGTAACGCGACTTGAATCTCGCCGCCGCATCAGCGCTTTTGC
>JAZDDC010000035.1:0-5138 GCA_036679565.1 Gemmatimonadota bacterium | reverse complement strand
GATTTGTGTGGTAGGATCTTCGCCCCGGCCGTAGATGGCCAATAACCCAACATGGACGACGTAGGCGAAAATCATGTTCATGATCACGCCAGCGGATAGGACGAGGATACGTGCCAGCAGGGATTTGTTTTCAAACAGCTTATCGGGTGGGAAATTTTGTCCGTCGAGGCCACCCTCCAATGCGTCCATGTCTGACTCTTCGCCGGTTGCCATTTTCACGTAACCACCGAAGGGGATCCACGAGATGACATACTCGGTTTCGCCCCGACGAAACGAAAGAGGTGTCGCGGGTCCAAGACCAATGGAAAAACGTGGCACACCAATCCCGACCGCCTTGGCCGCCCAGAAGTGCCCGAGTTCGTGCACAAAAATGAGCACTCCCAACACAATGATTGTCGCGCCAATTGTCAGCAGCATGCATCCTCCGCAGTCTTTCGTGCCCAACGATCAACCGACAAAACTGAGTCCAGGTCTGAAGCGGGCTCGCCTCTATAGCGTTGTAATACGTGATCGATAACGGCTGGGATTCGACTAAACGGAATGCGATCTCCCAGAAACGCCTGAACCGCAATCTCATTTGCCGCGTTAAATACCGTCGGTGCGGTTTCACCAACACGGCCTGCGTTCACGCCGAGGCCAAACGTTGGGAAATCTTCGTATCTAACCGCCTCAAATGTCAAACCGCTCGCATGCAGGGGGTCAAAACGTTCGACACCACCGTCCGTTAGACGCTCCGGATAGGTCAGCGCGTAGAAAATGGGCAACTCCATTGATGGACGACCGATCTGAGCGAGTACGGATCCATCGACGAACTCGGTAAAGGCATGCACGATGGATTGTGGGTGTACGACCACCTCGATCTGATCGTATGCCAACCCAAATAGATAATGGGCCTCGATGACTTCGAGGGCCTTGTTTGCCAAGGTTGCGCTATCCACCGTGATCTTCTTACCCATCTTCCACGTTGGATGTTGCAATGCGTCCGACACGGTTGCCTGTTGGATTCGCTCAGCCGTCCACTCCCGGAACGGACCACCGGACGCAGTCAAAATAATCTTTGAGACGTCTCCATGTTTCCCACCGGCAATACACTGCAAGACCGCACTGTGCTCTGAATCAATGGGGACGATTTCCCCACCGTCCTGAGCGGCGTCAAGCACCAGTGACCCGGCCATCACTAACGTCTCTTTGTTGGCCAACGCGACTCGTTTACCCGCATTGAGCGCGGCGATGGTTGCGCGGAGACCCGCCGCGCCAACAACGGCATTAACGACGATATCGACGTCTGGGTGAGTGGCTGCTTCGACTAAGCACTCAGGGCCTGCTCCCCGCACACAACGCCCATTGGTGGCAAGCCACTTGTCGCCGGGGGCGCTATTGACCAAACCAAGGTAGCGCGCACCCGTTTGGGTTCCTTGGAGCGCCAATTGGTCACGGGAGTTGCAAGCGGTGAGCGCGACCACATGAAAACGGTCACGTTGCCGTGCCACGACTCGCAATGTGGACGTGCCGATCGAGCCGGTCGAACCGAGTACGGCGATCCCTTTGCTCACAGCACGCCAAAGGTAAGAAGCAGCATGGAGGAGATGGGTAGCACCCAGTAAAGAGAATCCAACCGATCGAGCACACCACCGTGTTCGCCAAAAAATTTACCAGAATCTTTTGTTCCGGCAGACCTCTTGAGAAGTGACTCGGCAAGATCACCGATTTGACCAAACACACCCACGGCGACTCCCAATATTACCAACTGCACGGGGGAAACGGTGAAGCCTGACGGTGCAAGGAAGAAAAAGTTAAACACGAACGCCACCAATACCGCACCCACCAAACCGGAAGCAGCTCCCGACCAGGTCTTGTTGGGACTCACGACCGGGGCAAACTTGGGCCCACCAAACATGGAACCGCCGGTCATCGCAAACGAATCACAGATCCACGTCATCACGAGGGGGAGGAATACCAACCAGGTCGCCGCAAGCGGTGCAACACCATCGACGCCATGGCGCAGAAAGAGGATAAAAGATGGAAGTGCGGACGTGTAAATCGGTGCGAACGTGGTTGCACAAATGGTAGAGAACGTTTCGGGACCGGGTTTGCGTGTCCAAATCGTCGAGGCCAAGGCCAAAAGAAACCACATGACGCCGAGATACATGGCCCAAACAGGGCTGAGTCTCTGGGGGCCTACGAGTAGATAGGCGGACATAGGGAACGCCACGGCACCCAGCACACCAACCCAAGCGACTGGCTTTGCTCCGACTTTTTGCGCCATGCGATAAAATTCCAGGGTGCCGACAACACCTAACAAACCGATGGCCGCCGCCATCAACCAACCACCGACGTACACCATGCCAAGTGTCAGTGGGATCGCAATCGCCGCGACCAAAATCCGACGACTCAACGACGATGCCACTAGGCAGTCACTTTCCCAAACCGTCTCTCTCGGCCCTGGTAGTCGAGAATGGCCTCGAACAAGTTGCGACGCCCAAAGTCCGGCCAGAATACCGGTGTGACCAGCAGCTCCGTGTACGCAAGTTGCCACAGCAAGAAATTCGAGATGCGGTGCTCACCAGACGTGCGGATCAGTAGGTCGGGATCACCCCAAGGCGCCGTGTACAGACGTTCTGCAATTTTGTCTTCGGTGATTTCGTCCGGCGACATACGTCCGCCTTGCACGTCTTCGGCAAGCATTCGTGCGACACGGGTCAATTCCGCACGCGAGGAATACGAGAGGCAAAGATTCAAGTTCAGTGTTGCGCCACCCGCGGTTTCCTCAGACAGGAGGCGGACGGCATCCTGCGCGCCCGGTCCAAGTCTGTCCAGGTCGCCCAACACATGCACTTCAACACCGTTCTCGCGTAGTTCCGCGGTTTCACGAGCAATATATTCTTTGAGTAAAGCCATCAACCCGGAGATCTCGTCGGCGGGCCTTGACCAGTTTTCTTGTGAGAATGCAAAAAGCGTCAGCGTACGCACACCAACCTGTCGGCAGGCTTCGACCACCGCGCGCACAGACTTCATCCCTGCCTTGTGTCCCGCTGGTCTGGGCAACATCCTGTTTCGTGCCCATCGCCCGTTGCCATCCATGATGATGGCAATGTGTTGTGGCACATCGCCATTGAGTTTTACCTGCGTTACTAACTCGATTTCGTCGGCGTTGCGGGAGATAGCGGGCATAGACGAATGGAAGTCCGCACTCACACCTCCATGATCTCCGCTTCTTTGGCCTTGATGAGCTGCTCGATCTGCTCGATGGCGTCGTCATGGAGCTTTTGGACATCTTTGTCGGCATGACGCTTTTCATCGTCTGATACGTGTTCGACTTTCTTGATGTGAGCCAGCCCGTCAGTCCGTCCATGCCTCACGCCAATGCGTCCGTCTTCGGCAAGCTTGCGGACCACCTTGACCAAGTCTTTGCGTCTCTCTTCGGTTAAGGGAGGCAACGGCACGCGAATAATATTTCCGTCATTCGACGGATTGAGACCTAGTTCGGAACTCTGAATCGATTTCTCGATGGCTGGCATGATGGTTTTGTCCCACGGTTGTATCGTGAGCATGCGGGGTTCCGGTGCCGATACCGACGCCACCTGACTCAACGGTACCTGCTGGCCGTACGCTTCGACACGCACCGTGTCCAGCAGACTGGTTGTGGCCTTCCCGCTGCGGATGGTCGACAATTCGCGCTTCGTATTGTCGAGCGCCTTCCGCATCGACTCTTTCGTGCCCTTGATGATCTCGGTGAGGTCACTCATCTCACTAGCGTACCGATACGCTCGCCGTGCAAAACGCGTCCGATAGCCCCACGTTGGTTGACATTCATGACGACGATCGGTAAACCGTTGTCCTTACATAGACTAAACGCATTTGCATCCATGACGCCGAGTTCCTGTTCGATAGCCCGCTGGAAAGTAACTTCGGGAATAAACTCCGCCTTCGGATCCAACTTGGGATCTGACGTAAAGACACCATCGACATTCGTGGCCTTGATGATCAGATCCGCTTCGATTTCAAGCGCCCGCAATACGGCCGCGGTGTCGGTAGAAAAATACGGATTGCCCGTACCACCCGCGAATATTACCGCCCGTCCCTTTTCGATATGTCGTTCTGCGCGTCTGCGAATGTACGGCTCAGCAAGTTGTTCCATGCGTATAGCGGTCATCACACGAGTCGGCACACCCGACCGTTCCAATGTGTCTTGAAACGCAAGCGCATTGATGACCGTCCCCAGCATTCCCATATAGTCGGCGGAAACCCGATCCAACCCCCGGCGGCTGGCATCCGCTCCGCGAACGATGTTACCACCGCCGATGACCAGTCCCAAACCAACACCAAGCGCGTGGACGCTTTTCACTTCTTCGACGAATCGGTCTACCACATCATAGTCCAACCCGAAACCTTGATTTCCGGCGAGTGCTTCGCCAGAAATTTTCAGTACCACTCGCCTGTATGCGAGGTCAGCCACTAAACATCCCCTCCAAGTTCAAACCGAACAAAGCGCCGCACGACAATGTTTTCGCCGACCTTTGCCGACACTTCCTTGATCAGGGCCGAAATCGTCTTTTTGTCGTCTTTGACAAAAGGTTGCTCGAGGAGGGCGTGCTCCCCGCCAAACTTCTTGAGTTTTCCCTCCACCATCTTTTCCCGCACGTTTTCAGGCTTTCCTGACTCGGCAACCTGTTCTTCGATAATTTTCCGCTCGCGGGCGACAAGGTCTTGCGGCAAGTCGTCTACCGAAACCGCAAGTGGGTTCGCGGAGGCAACGTGCAATGCGAGTTCCTTGGCGAGCGCCTGGAAGTCATCGGTGCGCGCCACAAAATCTGTTTCGCAGTTGAGTTCCACGAGCACAGCAACTTGCCCGTTGAAGTGTACATAGTTGCCTATGAAGCCTTCCTTGGCGTCTCTGCCAGACCGCTTCTCAGCCTTGGCCGCACCCTTCTTCCGAAGCAGGTCAACGGCGTCTTCCATCTCGCCGCCGGTTTCCTGCAATGCCTTCTTGCAATCCATCATTCCCGCGCCCGTGCGACCCCTCAGTTCAGCCACGTCTTTCGCGGAAATGTTCGCAGTCTTAGTCACGACGTACTCCCTCTTCTTACTTGATGTGACAACCGCCGCTCGAGGTCGTGCCCTCATGAGCGGCGGTGAAA
>JAZDDC010000349.1:0-10504 GCA_036679565.1 Gemmatimonadota bacterium | reverse complement strand
CCCGGCACCCGTCGGGAAAGCGGGCAGCCGGTAGCTGGCGGCTGGCAGCAGGAGTACCGCGACGATGAATGCCATTATCGGGCGTAAACTGGGCATGACGCGAATCTACGACGATAAAGGACGCGTCATTCCGGTCACGGTTGTGCAAGCCGGGCCATGTCCGGTAGTGCAGATCCGTCAACACGAGTCGGGGTCTTCCGTGCAGCTCGGTTTTGGAGCCAAGAAGCCAAAGCGTACCGCAAAAGCTCAGAAAAATCATGCGGCGGCTGCCGGTCTCGAAACGGCGCCTGCCATGCTACGCGAGTTTCGCGTCAACGAAGAAGATGCGGCCAAACTCGAACCGGGTGCTGTGGTTACAGTCGCGGTATTCACCGAAGGCGAAAAGGTCAAGGTGACTGGCAAATCCAAGGGTCGTGGTTTTCAGGGTGTTGTGAAGCGGTACGGATTTAGCGGCGGGCCGGCGACTCACGGCAGCACGCGTTACCGGCGTCCCGGTAGTTTAGGACCGGGGACGGATCCGTCGCGTGTCATCAAGGGAAAGAAAATGCCCGGTCACTACGGCGCAGCGACACATACGGAGTTAGGTCTCAAAATCGTGCGTGTTGATGCTGAGCGAAACCTGCTGTTTATTCGCGGCGCCGTACCCGGTGCAACCAGCAGTATGGTAACGATTCGCAAACAGGGAGGGTCGAGCCGGTATGCTTAAAGTCAATCATGTGTCATCCGGCGGCGGCGCAAAGAAAAGCAAGTTTCAGCTTCCTGAATCGTATGATGGGTCGGTGCATGAGGGGGCCATGTATCATGCCGTGCGCGCGTTTCTCGCCAACCGGCGACAGGGGACGGCTTCGACAAAGACCCGCGGCGAAGTGTCGGGGGGTTCGCGCAAACCTTGGCGTCAAAAGGGAACTGGTCGCGCACGCGCGGGGACGACCAGGGCAGCCCATTGGCGAGGCGGCGGCGTCGTCTTTGGCCCAAAGCCACGCAGCTACCATGTGAAATTGCCACGAAAAGTGAAACAGTTGGCTCGCCAATCGGCGTTGAACGCACGTGCGAGCGAGGGTGCGCTACACGTTATTGAGTCATTGGATTTTGAACAGCCAAAAACACGTTTGCTTCTCGATATTCTTGGGAAAATGAAACTGGCTGGGCAACGCGTACTCGTGCTGACCGCGAAAAACAATACGGATGTATATTTGTCCGGTCGCAACTTGCAGCACGTCCACGTGATGCCGTACGTCGAGGCCTCGACATACGAGGTCCTATGGTCACAGGCCGTCGTGATTGAACAACCTGCGCTCGCGGGTAAAACCAACGACGCTGAGGATGTGGGAGGCGACGATGCCTAGCACCTTTCAGGCTGTTATCCGACCGGTGGTCACCGAAAAGTCGTCGGCCGCGTACTCACAACGAAAAGAGTATGCGTTTGAGGTACACCCGGACGCGAACAAGTACCAGATCCGCGAAGCCGTCACGTCACTATTCGACGTGCGGGTGATGAAAGTTCGGACCATGGTGCAACCGGCGAAAAAAAAGACGATGGGTCGTTCGCAGGGGCGCAAGCCAAAATGGAAAAAAGCGTATGTGACGCTTCATCCAGACGATGCCATCGAGATATTCGAAGGATAGATCATGGGTATAAGAAAATTTCGACCGATGACGGCGGGTACGCGGTTCAGAACAGTCTCTGACTTTGAGGAACTGTCTGGCGCTACACCTGAGCGCTCTTTGTTGGAAGGTTTGCGACAAAAAGCCGGCAGAAACGCCAGCGGGCACATCACGATGCGTCGGCGGGGCGGTGGTCACAAACGGCGGTACCGCATTATCGATTTCAAACGAAACAAGTCGGGCGTACCGGCGCGTGTGGCAAGCGTCGAATACGATCCGAATAGAACCGCTCGTATTGCGCTACTCGTGTACGCTGACGGTGAGAAGCGATATATGGTCCATCCGAAGGGGCTTGCGGTGGGAGATACGGTCGTTTCGGGAACCGGCAGCGACATTCGTCCCGGCAACGCACTGCCACTTGCCGAGATTCCGTTGGGTACCACGGTGCATTGTATCGAGATGCGCGTGGGCAAGGGAGCGCAACTTTGCCGGTCTGCGGGCACGGGCGCGCAGGTTGTGGCGAAAGAAGGCAACCACGTCACGCTAAAATTGCGTAGTGGTGAAATGCGGCCGGCAAGGTTCGATGGATGGGACGGCGCCCAAAAGTACGCGGTGTGGCAATGAACCCGGTCGATCATCCCTTGGGTGGCGGCGAGGGCCGGACATCCGGTGGTCGTCATCCGGTCTCCCCGTGGGGCAAGGCTGAAGGAAAGAAGACACGCCATCGCAAAAAGGCGAGTTCGAAGCTGATCGTGCGCGGACGTAAGCGCGGCAAGGCAACCAAGTAAGTAGAGTGAGAACCTGATGCCGAGAAGTCTCAAGAAGGGCCCGTTCGTCTCGCCGTCGTTGCAGAGGAAAATCGACGCGCTCAACGACCGCAACGAAAAGCGTGTCTTTAAGACATGGGCTCGAGGATCGACCATTACGCCCGATTTTGTAGGGCACACGATTGCAGTTCACAACGGAAACAAGTTCATCCCCGTGTACATATCTGAAAATATGGTGGGACATAAGCTCGGCGAGTTCGCGCCCACTCGATTGTTCCGCGGTCATTCAGGCGCTAAAGTCGATCGCAAGACCGGAGGTAAGAAGTAATCATGGCTGCTCGGGCGATCCAACGGGGTATCCGTCAGTCGGCGCGCAAGGTGCGCTTGGTCGTGGACACCATTCGCGGTCGAGACGTAAACGCTGCGTATAACATGTTGCGGTTTTCCAAAAAACGTGCTGCCAAACAGGTGGAGAAAGTCTTGCGTTCGGCCGTTGCGAATGCTGAACAGGATGCGTTGCGCGAGGACTCGACGTTCGACATCGATGAACTCATCGTGTCGCACGCGGTTGTGAACGAAGGTCAGACGTTGCACCGATGGCGGCCTGCGGCATTCGGCCGAGCCGTGCCGATTCGCAAACGCATGAGCACGGTCGAAATACACGTCGCCCCGAAGGAGGACAATTAGTGGGCCAGAAAACACATCCGTACGGGTTTCGACTCGGCATCGTCAAACCCTGGCGGTCACGATGGTTTGCACGGGGAAAGCACTTCGCAGAACTCGTGCACGAAGACGATCTCGTGCGGAAATATCTTAAGACGCGTCTAGCGCATGCGTCCATTTCGGATGTGCATGTCGAACGCAAACCCGGGAAAGCCACGGTGACGATTTTCACCGGTCGCCCCGGGGTGGTCATTGGCAAACGCGGTGCGGAAGTTGATAAGCTCCGCGACGAGTTGGCGCAATTGACGGGAAAAGAAGTTGGCATCAACGTCGAAGAGATCAAACGTCCTGAGTTGGATGCGCAATTGGTTGCCAGCAGTGTGGCCCATCAACTGACCCAACGGGTATCGTTTCGTCGAGCACTCAAGCGAGCTGTGACGACGACAATGCGTATGGGTGCGCAGGGAATAAAAATCCGCGCAGGTGGTCGTCTCGGTGGCGGCGAAATCGCTCGTTCGGAGGGTTACCACGAGGGCCGCGTACCACTGCATACACTTCGTGCTGATGTTGACTATGCTACGGCGACCGCAAAGACGACATACGGGACGATTGGTGTGAAGGTCTGGATTTTCAAGGGTGAGGTCGTTGAGGACGGTCGCGGCCGCACGTACAGTACGGGAGCATAACACATGCTGGCGCCGAAACGGGTAAAATATCGCAAACGTATGAAGGGCCGCATGCGGGGCCATGCGCTCCGTGGCAGCACGGTGGCCTTTGGTCACTACGGTTTGATGACGCTCGACCCCGCCTGGATCACCAGTAGGCAGATCGAAGCGGCCCGTGTCGCGTTGACCCGCCACATGAAACGAGGCGGCAAGGTCTGGATTCGGGTGTTTCCGGACAAGCCAATTACAAAGAAACCCGCAGAAACGCGGATGGGTAAAGGTAAAGGCAATCCGGAATATTGGGTGGCGGTCGTCAAACCGGGCCGAATCATGTTTGAATCCGAAGGTGTGACCGAGGAAGTCGCACGTCGTGCATTTCAGTTGGCGGCGGCCAAGCTCCCGGTGCGCACGAAGTTTGTAAAGCGAGAGGACGACTAGGATGGCGCTGAAAGACGCGGAACGAAAACCGTTGCGTGCTGAGCAGGTGCGCGAACTCAATGTGGACGAGGTTCGTGATGAGTTACACCGCCTCGAGGAAGCGCAGTTCCGGCTGAAGTTTCGAGCCGCAACTGAGGACGTAACAGACGGCAATCCGCTGCAGTTCCGGGTGATACGTCGCAACATTGCACGGCTGCAAACCGTGCTGCGGGAGATGAGTCAAGTATGACCGAGAGCACTTCCCCCCGGACGACTCGCAAGATCCGCACGGGCGTTGTCGTAAGCGACAAAATGACAAAGACCGTTGCGGTTTCATTGGAACGAAAGGTGCGACACCGTCGGTATGGAAAACAGATGACCGTGACCAAACGCGTAAAGGCACACGATGAACAGGGTGCCGGTATTGGTGACACAGTTCGGATCATGGAAACACGTCCGACGTCTAAGACTAAACGATGGCGCGTGGTAGAAATCCTCGCGCGTGCGCAGTAAGCGGAGCGGATTGTGGTTCAACAGGAATCGATGCTCAAAATTGCGGACAACACCGGTGCCCGAAGAGCGCTTGTGATCCGTGTGTTAGGTGGAAGTGGACGGCGTTACGCCCGTTTGGGAGACGTCGTCGTTGTCACCGTCAAAGACGCGTTGCCTACAGGTCAGGTCAAGAAGGGCGAAGTGGTCAAAGCCGTGATCGTTCGGACGGTGAAGGGCACACGTCGGAAGGACGGTAGCTACATCAAATTTGACGAGAACGCCGCCGTGTTGATTAACGACGCGCGTGAGCCACGTGGCACACGTATCTTCGGTCCCGTAGGCCGTGAACTCCGCGAAAAACGATTCATGAAAATCGTTTCCCTCGCACCGGAAGTACTGTGATATGAAACGTTTAGTCTACAAGAAGCGGAAACGCGCAAAGAATGGCCCGGTGGCACGGTACAAGATGTTTATCACACGTGGCGATCGGGTGCGTGTCATGGTGGGTGCGGAGAAGGGTAAAGAAGGCACGATCCTACGAGTGGATCGTAAAAAAAGGCGTGTCGTGGTTGAGGGCGTGAGAATGCTCAAACGCCACAAACAGGCGCGTTCGGAAGGTGAAGAGGGCGGAATCATCGAGTTCGAAGGTCCAATAGATGTGTCAAATGTGATGCTGTTGGATCCAAAGAGTGGAGAACCCACGCGAATTCGACGCAGACGAGACAAAGCCGGGGCGCCCGAACGAATTAGCGTGAAATCCGGTCAAGCGGTTCCCAGGACGAGGGAGCGTTAAACCGGATGGCTAAGGCGAAAAAGGAAAAAAATAAGGACGAAGTGGCCGATGTCGTGCCGGCGCCCCCGCCGCGGTTGCGTGACCATTACAGGTCAGTCGTCCGAGCGAAACTGATGAAGGACTTCGAGTTGAAGAATCCGCATCAGGTGCCCGTGCTGGAAAAGATCGTGCTGAACGTTGGTATGGGTGAGGCGCACAAGACACCTAAGGTGCTCGACTCTGCCGTGGTAGAGCTGGGCATCATTACGGGTCAAAAGGCAGTCGTCACCAGGGCGCGCAAGGCGATTTCGAATTTTTCCCTGCGAGCAGGAATGCCGATTGGGGCGCGTGTCACCCTGCGGCGAGTCATGATGTGGGAATTTCTCGACCGGTTTGTCAACGTGACTGTGCCGCGTATCCGTGACTTTCGCGGATTACCGAACAAGTCGTTTGATGGACATGGAAATTATTCGGTCGGGATAAAAGAACAGATGGTCTTTCCCGAAGTGGACTATGACGCAATCGAGAAAATCCACGGGATGGACGTCACAATGGTCACAACGACGGATCGCGATGATCTTGCGTATGCATTGTTACGCGAGCTTGGGATGCCGTTTCGCGGCGAAACGCCGGTTCTCATCTGACGGAGTGCAGTTGAATGGCTAAGAAGTGCTTGATTGCGAAGTCCAAACGACGCCCAAAATACGGCGTGCGTGGGTACAACCGTTGTATGCGGTGTGGTCGGCCTCGTGCTTACCTGAGGAAGTTTGGACTCTGCCGCCTGTGTTTTCGAGAATCTGCGCTCCGGGGAGAGATCCCGGGTATCCGTAAGTCGAGTTGGTGATGGAGAAACGACCGAGGTCCTTGCAATGAGCATGACTGATCCTGTTGCCGATATGCTGACACGAATTCGGAACGCCTACCGAGCTGGGCACCGACGAGTGGACATGCCGGTTTCGAAATTCAAAACGCAGATCGCCCGACTCCTGCGAGATCACAAGTACATTCAGGAGTTTTCTGTCCTGGATGACGGAGCCCACGGACTGCTACGAATTCACTTACGCTATTACGCCGGTGCGCCGGTGGTTCGTGAAATTCGTCGCATATCGAGTCCGGGACTGCGTCGCTATGTGAAAGCTCGTGAAATACCGCGCGTGAAGAACGGTCTCGGCATGGCCATTCTGTCCACGCCTCGGGGCGTCATGAGTGACGGGGAGGCGCGACGGGCGCGTGTTGGCGGTGAACTCCTGGCTAAGATCTGGTAGGCGCGTATGTCGCGAATCGGCAAACGCCCAGTAGATATCCCCGGTGGGGTGACCGTCGCTCTGAAGGACCGATCGATGACGGTCAAAGGTCCCAAGGGAGAGTTGGAGAAAATACTCCCGCCGGAGGTGAGCATCCAGGTTGATGCGCAGGTGGTAACGGTCACTCGGCCTTCGGACGCGAGCAGACACCGCGCGTTGCACGGTCTTACGCGCTCGTTGATCAACAATATGGTCGTCGGGGTGACTGACGGATTTGCCAAGGAGCTGGAGATACGCGGTGTGGGGTACAAAGCGGAGCCTGTAAATGGGGGTGTCCGTCTCGTGGTGGGGTATTCGCATCCCGTAGAGTACAAGTCACCAAAAGGGATCACGATCTCCGTCGATGGCGGGACGAAAATGAAAGTGGAGGGGATCGACAAGGAAGTTGTTGGTCAGGTCGCCGCGGAACTTCGACGTGTGCGGCCACCGGAACCGTATAAAGGAAAAGGCATTCGCTACGTGGGTGAGCACGTACGGGCGAAGGCCGGTAAGACAGGAGCCAAGTAATGAGAGGATTGCTCCGTAGCCCGCGCACACGCGCTGAAAAGCGTCGGCGCCGGCAGTTGCGGGTTCGTAAGAAAATTCATGGATCGGGGGAGCGACCCCGTTTGGTTGTCTTCCGTTCCTTGAAGCACATTTACGCCCAGCTTATCGACGATACCGTTGGTAAGACTATCGTGGGTGTAGACGATCGCTCAACAGGAATCAAGGTCGAAGGTAGCGGGAAGATTGGCAAAGCCTTTGCCGTCGGTCAGCTCCTTGGTGCTCGCGCGAAGGACAAGGGCATTCGTAACATCGTTTTCGACCGAGCGGGTTATATGTACCATGGCCGTGTCCAAGCCTTGGCCGACGGTGCCCGCAAGGGTGGATTGGAGTTCTAGTAGATGAGTCAACGCCCAGAACGTAAACGCCGGGAACGTCGCCCCGAGCGAGAAAGCGACCTGATCGAAAACGTTGTGACGATCAATCGTGTCGCGAAGGTTGTCAAAGGCGGTCGGAGATTTTCGTTTACGGCGCTCGTCGCCGTAGGAGACGGGAATGGAAGCGTCGGGGTAGCCAAAGGCAAAGCGAACGAGGTTGCCGAGGCCGTGCGCAAGGCGGTCGAAGCAGCACGCCAAAGCATGACGATGATTCCGCGGTGTGGAACAACCATTCCACACGAGACCATCGGACGTCGTGGTGCCGGACGAGTCTTGCTAAAGCCCGCGTCGTCGGGAACAGGCGTGATTGCAGGTGGTCCGGTTCGGGCTGTACTCGAATGCGCTGGTGTTACCGATATCCTAACAAAGAGCCTCGGATCCCAGAACCCTCTGAGCATGGTTTGGGCTACCATCGCCGGTCTACGCAGTCTCGTGACCGCGGAACAGATTGCGAAGGAACGTGGTATTGATGTCGCCGACGTGGGCTTTAGGCCACGGCAGCGAGAACAAGTTGAAGTAAAGGAACTTCCGGAAGTCCAGGAGGCTGAGGCGTGACGGATACTGCCGAGGAAACAACTGCGCCGAAGACTGCCACAAAGCGCAAGGTGGCCAAGAAAAAAACGACGGCAAGGCGTAAGAAAACAACAAGTACGGCATCCGCCGGTCGGTTACGTGTCAAACAGATCAAATCAACGATCCATCGACACAAGGTATTCAAGCGCACGTTGACCGCGCTTGGCATACGGCACCATCAGGGCGAGGCTGTTGTGAATGACACTCCGGCTATTCGCGGAATGCTGAATCAAGTGCGCGCGTTTGTGCATGTGACGCCTGAGGAGTCTTGATGTCAGAAAAACAATCGGTTGGTCTGCACAATCTTCCAAAGCCGGTCGGCGCGGTGAAAGAACCCAAGCGGAAAGGTCGTGGCGTTGGGTCAGGACTTGGCAAGACCGCCGGTCGCGGACAAAAAGGCCAACGATCTCGTTCGGGTGGCGGTGTGCGGCCAGGCTTCGAAGGCGGGCAGATGCCTCTGATTCGGCGTGTGCCGAAACGAGGATTTCGGAATATCTTCCGGGAGCCAAATCAGGTTGTGAATCTGAAGGACCTGGGCGAAGTTGATGGTACCGATGTAACACCTGATGCGTTGTATGCTGCAGGCCTCATTCAACATGAAGATGGGCCGGTAAAGATTCTTGGGGTCGGAGAGGTGGACCGTGCTCTCAATGTGCAACGGTGCGGGTTGTCCAAGACTGCGCGCGAAAAAATCACCAAAGCCGGCGGAACAATCGAGGCGTAACCTATGACCGGGCCACGCATTCCGAACCTATTTGCTGTTCCTGAGCTCAAGGAGAAAATTCTCTTTGTGCTCATGTGTTTGGCTATTTATCGGCTGGGCGCTCACATCGCAACGCCTGGAGTGAATGTCCAAGTCCTTGCAGACTTCGTACAAAACCAGGGTGCGCAGACCTGGTTCGGTGTGTACGACATGTTCGTCGGTGGCGGTTTTTCGCGGGCTACCGTGCTTGCGCTCGGCATCATGCCATACATCTCCGCGTCAATCATGTTTCAGTTGGCCGGTGCCGTATTCCCTTTAGTTGAGAAGCTACAAAAAGAAGAAGAAGGTCGAAAGAAGATCACCCAGTGGACCCGATACGCCACCGTAGTCCTTGCGCTCGGTCAGGCTTGGGCGTTTGCCATCTTCACCGAAGGCCTGGCGGGCGCAGTCGGCAACCCGGGTCTCGGCTTCCGCGCACTGACCGTCCTCACACTCACGACGGGCGCAATTTTCGTCATGTGGTTGGGTGAGCAGATTACCGAGCGTGGAATCGGGAACGGCATGAGCCTCCTGATCTTTTTCTCGATTATCGAGGGCATGTGGCCAGGGTTCTTCAGAACCTTGGATTTCGTTCGCGAAGGCGTGATCAGCGTACCGCAAGTTATATTGCTTGGCCTGGTTATGGTTGGTGTCGTGGCGTCGGTTGTTGCCATTACCGTCGCGGCAAGGCGGATTCCCATTCAAATTCCACGCAAGGTGATGGGACGGGGCCGGATTCGTGAAGGGCAAAAAACGTTTATTCCCATCCGCATCAACTCTGCCGGTGTCATGCCCATCATCTTTGCGCAGTCCATTATCATTGTGCCGGGAACTCTCGCAACGTTCAGCAATTCAGGATTTCTGCGCGCTACATCAGAAGCATTTCAAGCTGGCACCGTTCCGTACTACGTGACGTACGCCGCCTTGATCCTGTTCTTCACGTATTTCTACACTTCGATTGTTTTCAATCCGGTTGACTTAGCGGAGAATCTCAAGAAGCAGGGCGGTTTCATTCCCGGTGTCAAACCGGGGTCGGATACTGCCACCTACATCGACAAGGTGTTGTCGCGCGTCACTTTCCCGGGCGCGGTTTTCCTCACATCAATTGCGCTATTGCCCTTCTTTATCTTCGATGCGTTTAATGTGCCATTCTTTTTCGGTGGCACCGCGTTGCTCATCATCGTCGGCGTGGCGTTAGACACCGTCGTGCAAGTGCAACAACACCTGCATGTCAGGCACTATGACGATTACATGAAACAGGGGCGCGTCAAATTCAGGGGCCGGCGTCGCTACATGTAGTGTGATGAGTCGGTACACATCATGAATGTCATACTCTTGGGACCTCCTGGCTGCGGCAAGGGAACACAAGGTGCCATTCTCGCTACTCGGACAGAAACCACACGTATAGCGACGGGTGATCTTTTGCGCGCGGCTGTGCAAGCTGAAACGGATCTCGGCAAACAGGCACAGTCGTTTATGGACAAGGGGTTGCTCGTACCGGATAAAGTGATTCTGGGCTTGATAACGGAAGTCCTGAACGAGCCAAAGGCACAAAACGGCGTTATCATGGACGGGTTCCCGAGG
>JAZDDC010000348.1:0-2938 GCA_036679565.1 Gemmatimonadota bacterium | reverse complement strand
CACCATCTGCGGGGATTGCCGCGGTGGGCGACTCAAACCGGAGGCCCTTGCTTTCACGATCACCGACAAAACCATTGCCGACGTCAGTGCGTTCACCGCCGCCGGTCTTTCTCGGTGGCTGGAAACGGTGCCCTTCACCGCTCGCGAGCAAGAAATCGCAAATACAATTTTGCAGGAACTTCAATCCCGCGCGCGCTTCCTATGTGATGTAGGGCTGGGATACATCACCTTCGATCGGCAAACCCGAACGTTGTCCGGTGGCGAGGCTCAGCGAATTTCACTGGCCAACGCGCTCGGCGCCAACCTCGTGGACACGTTGTACGTGTTGGATGAGCCATCGGTGGGGTTACACCCAAGAGACAACGACCGGCTGCTCGATCTGTTGCGCCGATTGCGTGACGCCGGGAATACTGTCGTCGTGGTGGAACACGACCCCGCGGCTATCCGGGCAGCGGATCATCTGATCGAGCTGGGTCCGGCCAGCGGGAGCAACGGCGGTGCAATCGTGGCTGCGGGCCCGTTAGCAAGTATCGAGGCCGCACAAACTCTCACAGCCGAATACCTGGCCGGTACGCAATCGATCGCCGTACCATCGAGTCGTCGCCCGGCAGGGCCAATTTGGATCCACCTAGAGGGCGCGTCACTTCACAACGTTCGCGACTTAGATGTTTCGTTCCCGCTCGGCACGCTCATCACGGTCACTGGTGTTTCAGGATCCGGCAAGTCGACCTTGGTTCATGATATTTTGTACCGGAACGTCGCGCGTCACCTGCACGGTCATCACGGCGCCAAGGAACACCTCGGCGAGTTGATTGGTGAAGTAAAGAGTATTACCGGTTGGGAACTACTCGACGACATCGTCTTGATCGATCAATCCCCAATCGGTCGGTCGCCACGCTCAAACCCCATCACCTACGTTCGCGCCTTCGACGAGATTCGGGGGTTGTTTGCCAAGCAGCCGCTTGCACAGGCCCGTGGGTACCGGCCGACCGATTTCAGTTTCAACGCCGTTGACGGCGGACGCTGCGCCAGCTGCGAAGGCGCCGGACATATCCAAGTCGAAATGGTTTTCTTGGCAGATGTGTTTGTGCCGTGCGAGGCATGCGGCGCGTCTCGATATCGTCAAGAAATCCTCGAAATCAAGATCAAAGGCCTTTCCATTCACGACGTGTTGCAACTGACCGTCGATGACGCCATCAAGCGTTTCCGTCATCAAGAAAAACTTGGACGTTCCCTTTGGCACTTGCAACAGGTCGGACTCGGTTATCTCCGACTTGGGCAACCCGCCACAACCCTATCCGGCGGAGAAGCTCAGCGACTAAAAATCGCGCGGCAGCTGGCGAACGTTGCCCGCAAGACAAAACGTCGGCTGTATATCCTCGACGAACCGACGACCGGTTTGCACATGCACGATGTGAAGACACTGCTCAAAGTGCTCGACCGGCTCGTGGACGCGGGGCACACCGTGATCGTGATCGAACACAACATGGACATCGTCAAACGGGCAGATTGGGTGATTGATTTGGGACCCGAGGGCGGGTCCGGTGGTGGTCGTTTGGTGGCGGCGGGGACACCGGAAGCGGTCGCGGAATCGACCGGGCACACGGCGGTTTATCTTCGCGAGGCATTGGCGTCGCCGATTACGGTGGCGCATGTGGGGTGACGAACGTTGAAC
Organism: Gemmatimonadota bacterium; assembly: GCA_036679565.1. Classification (GTDB taxonomy): domain Bacteria; phylum Gemmatimonadota; class Gemmatimonadetes; order Gemmatimonadales; family GWC2-71-9; genus JAZDDC01. The sequence goes on along the minus strand of JAZDDC010000348.1, from coordinate 1,263 downwards.
AATTGAACATCGAACGTTTAACAATTGAACGTCGAACAATTGAACATCGAACATTTGAACGTTGAAACGGTTTCATCTCCGCACTCAGAGCAACAACCACCCCTCGGTCGGAACGGTCCTCCCGTAATCAACCCGTGAGATCGTACGTAATCCCCCCCTTTGATCGTCTTATTAACAGGATCGACGGGGCTGCGTTGGCTGGAGCAGACAATCGGGCCGAAAGTGGGCGTCGTACCTGCCCAGAAAACCGACCGTCTCAATGGTCCTAGGAAAACTCCAAAGGAGCATCACATGAAGCTGTTGAGTTTGTTGCTACTATTTCCGGTGGCCGCTCTCGCCCAGGATACGACGATAGAACGATCGTACAAGATACAGTTCGGAACCCAGCCAAACATAGAATCCGGTACCGAGTCGGTGCTCGGGTTGTCATCGCTTGTGTTTGACCAACTGAACCGCACGATTGAAGAGAACGTGCCGAGCGGAGGACTCCGATTTGCGTCGCGCGTGGCGAACGTCACGTTAGCGCAGCTTTATCTTGGTGGTCTGTTCTACGGAACATTCCTCCACGAACAATTCGGACATAAAGCCCGCGCCAACGAATTCGGACTTCCGCTTGACTTGCAACTGAACTTTCCCGGATTTGGTGGAGACTTTGTATTCCCGGTCGATAACGCCGTTCCGGTCATTGAACGACAATTGGTCGTGGCTTCTGGTTTAGAGGCAACTTCGTTGATTGCCTACAACGCCATCGAAGGGCTCTACGGGGAAGAGTATAGCGGAAGTTATGTTGGGCTCTATCTGCTTTCGGGAAAATTGATCGAAGGCATTCTGACGGCGCAAACTGATATCAATCCCTTCATTACTGACGCCAATCAGTATTACGCAACCAATCGACGGTTAACGCGCAATCCTACGCCCAACGATCCGCTGGCCTATCTATTGGCCTTGACCGAAAGTTATGGTTTTTACGACGACGTCATCGACAGGGATAGCCTCTGGGTTCAGCGGCAAACGGACATGTCAGTCTACACGCAGAATAGTTTTGTTGGCGATCAAAACAATCGGATCAGGAATGCGTTTCTGCTTACGGCATTGGACCCGGCACTTCTTTATTTCCTTTACGGTACGTACGCGTACCTTGCGAACGGGACAACCTTTATCAAGCCGTTCATGTTTGAGATAAACCAGGTCTCTTTCATGCCCTCTGTTCGGGCCAGTTATGGTGAACTGGGAGCTGAAAATTACTTTGATCTGTTTTTTCGA
>JAZDDC010000347.1:0-2003 GCA_036679565.1 Gemmatimonadota bacterium | reverse complement strand
CAGTCCGACGGTTGCGCCGATGCCGTGAAGAAATGTGCGGCGCGGGATGTGTTTCCCTGTGATAAACTCCATGGGCGTGCCCTCTCAACTGATTAATTCGACATGCTCGACGCGTGCGGGTCGATCGACGTTACCTCGAACTACGGGGTCCGCTCGTTTCTTATTGGACCTCTCCGGCCGCAACTGCTTGCTGCGCCCGGTTCATGCGAAACGCCGGACTCTTTACCACACCAAGAATGAATGACGACATCCGATGTTCGTTTGTGGCTGCCTCTGCGGTGATGGCTCGCACAGTCGGCATGTCGTAGTACTCGACACGACGCCCCAAACCGTAGGCCATCAAGTTTTCGACAAAATTGCGGACAACCGACTCACGACGGTTCAGAATCGCTTCCCTCAGATCAGCCACCCCCGTCAAAGGGGTACCGTCGTACAACTCGCCTTGGACATTGATGGGCATCCCGTTGTCTTTGATCCTGTAGACGCCAGTCACATCAAAGTGCTCCAGTGCTAAGCCTATCGGATCCATCATGCGGTGGCATGAACTACACGCAGGATTGGCTCGATGTTCTTCAAGTCGTTCTCGGACAGTGAGCAGTCTGCCATCGCTCGTTTCGCCCGTGGCCTCGAGATCCGGCACGTTGGGCGGTGGCGGCGGAGGGGGACTCCCCAACAACACTTCCATGACCCATTTACCACGGAGCACGGGTGAGGTCCTATCGGCATGAGATGTGAGCGCCAATACACTGCCGTGCCCTAGCACACCGCGTCGCTCTTCGTTGGGGTAATTCACTCGACGGAAGTCTTGACCCGTCACGTTCGGGATGCCGTAGTGCCGTGCAAGCCGCTCGTTTACGAACGTGTAGTCGGCCGTGAACAGGTCGAGGAAACTCTGATCCTCCCGGACCAAGTAGTCGAACAGTAGCTCGGTTTCACGCTCCATCGCCTCGGCAAGCGTGTAATCAAAGTACGGATACGTCAGTGCGTCTGGGTGCACCTTCTCCAAATCCTGGAGCCGGAGCCATTGGGCGGCAAACCTCGTGGCCAGCGCTTCCGAACGCGGGTCACTCAGCATGCGTTTGACCTGTCCCTCTAACGATCGCAGATCGGCAAGTTCGCCGCGTGCAGCCAGGTTGAGGAGTTCGTCATCCGGCGGCGCGGCCCACAGAAAGAACGAGAGACGGGAGGCTAGATCGACATCGCTGATCTGGTACGGGTTGTTGCTCGTTGCTTCAGCGGGAACCTCCTCCATGCGAAATACGAAGTGCGGGCTGGACAAGATCGCTTGCAAAGCGGTTCTGATTCCCGCTTCGAACCCACCATCGACCGCTCCCTGTTCGTAGAACGTCATCAAGCCGCCGACGTCGTGGTCGTTCACCGATCTACGATACGCCTTCGTTGCAAGTCGCGTCAAAATCTCACGAGCACATGGCCGCGCCTCATCCGGCGCCGTAGGCCGGCATGAAAATATTTTTCGGCGGCTGCGGGTATCGGAAACACCGGTCACGACAAAGGGGCCGATGATTGCAAGGTCACGCAGGTGCGGCAAGGTCGTGACACCGTAACTCAATCCGATCTGTGTGTCCGCTAACGTATGGTCAATCGGAGTGATGAGATCATCTTCCGGACCTTCGAATCGTTTCAGAAACGCGGCGGTGATGCGGTGCGCACCCGCGCGAACATAAATTGAATCAGTCGATATCCTCATGCCGGTGGGATCGGCCTCCGACATCCACCGGTCGATGGTTATCAGGGCGGCCCGCTCACCATCCACAGAGACTTCAACTTGTTCGTTCGGCTGCGTCCGGCCAAAGAGTTCGCCCTCCGGCGCTGGATGCAGTTCGACCTGGAAAACGTATTCGCCATCCGCCGGGAAGTTATGGGTGACCGAAACACCCCCTCTTGTCCCAAATGGTGCGCCTGCCACACGCTCTTTTTGTGAAGCAGTTCGCGGGACCTTATAGGAGGTTGAGCTGGCCCGTGCGTCTGGATCGCCAACAGCA
>JAZDDC010000346.1:0-2344 GCA_036679565.1 Gemmatimonadota bacterium | reverse complement strand
CCAACCTTAGTATACGGGCTGATGGGGCACATAATCAAATTCTATCGACGGGGGCGCGGAAAAGTTCGCGGAGTCCGTCGCCCAGTCATGATGGCCAACCGGCTGGATTGTCAGGCCATGCATTGGACATGCCAATGGAAGCGGGATTATCGGGCCACTAGAGTATCCAACGGGTTGCTTGCACTTCGTGGGAGCCGTTCCCGACGTGCGAGGAAGCCCGTATCGTAGCCTTGGAGTAGGGATCACGACGCGGCTCTCCGCGGAGTCTGCGAATCATTATCGCATCGAGCGATGACTCAGGTGAGGCTGATTCTTTCCTTTATTATGTGATGCCGTTCATCGACGGTGAATCGCGCGAAACCGGTTGGATCGGGAAAGGCAGCTTCCAGTGGAGCAGTCGGTCGAGATTGCCAGGTCTGTTGCGAGTGCGTTGGACCACGCCAATCGCAACGGGGTGATCCAGCGCGACATCATCCCCGAAAGTATCTTGCTGCACGAAGGGCAAGCGCTCGTCGCCGATTTTGGTATCGCGCTGGCGATTAGTGCGGCGGCCGGAAGTCGCTTGACCGAGACGGGCCTCTCAATCGGCACACCGCATTACATGAGCCCAGAACAGGCCCCCGCGGATCGCAACTCGATGCGCGCAGCGACGTGTATTCGCTGGTTGTGTTGCTTTACGAAATGCTCGTGGGGCAACCTCGTTCGTCGCGGCTTCGGCCCAGGCGGTCGTTGTAAAAACATTGACTGAGGAACCTCCTCCGGTCACCGCCGAGCGTAGGTCGGTCGCACCGCACATAGATGCGTTTGAAAACGTTCGAGGCTGTTTCTCGGACGAGATGCGTTAATTCGAAACAAGCGCGCCACCGGACGTTTTGAACGATCTGGCTGATCTCGAATCGCTTAGCGAAGCTTAGTCATGGGCTGGGTACGAGATCTTGACCGAGCCGTATACCCAAACTAGAACCGACCCTCGAGCTGCTACCGGCCGGAAACGTCGAGTCTCGTCGCAGACCGACCAAGTCAGCTTCCTGGATTCAACATCGTGACCCGATCCGCTACGGATTCAATACGGTGTCGCGAATAGAACAGTGGAAAGAAGCGATCGGTGGCCCATAACTCAAAGAGATCCCGGTAATGTGGATCATCGGGATCCCCGCCCTGCCCCGGTGTGTTCGTTGCAACCGTACGATCCCAATCGCCCGTATCGACAATTATCCGGAACGAAGGACCGGAAGTCTGGTTGTTCCCGCGGCCCGTGTTGTTCACCGTATAACTATTGCCGCCACGTGGATGGGGCCCTACATCCAACTTACGTCGTACTTCATCATTCACGGCAGCACTCAATGGATGACGTATCAGCACATGTTTGTATTCGCTTTGGCCAAGTTGCCAGTCATCCATATTCGATCCTAACTGACTTCTGAGATCGCTCACTGCATCGGTGAGCGCACGTGCCAAAAACTCGTCGCGACCGGCGATGGGATCGTCGCCAAACTGGCCAGGCGGCGCGTTCAACCAATCCACAATCTTTGTCATCGAGACACTTCTGATCACATCGTGAGCGTTCGAAGGCACGAACAACTCATGCATGCCCCGCTGTATGCGTCTCTCCATGGCCACGTAAATTCCAGCCGCCACGGAATGTGGTTCTAGATTGTAGTCCCAATTCAAAAGTCGCTGCCGAGCGTTGGCGACATTCGCATTGCTCGTCGTGACGTGTGCAAGCATTGGCACGATGGATCTGGCCGGTATCGACAGATAGTCCGCAGCCAAGTCCATCATGTCTCGAATCGATCGACGGCGACCCGACCCAAGTACTTCAGTAATTCGGGACCAGCGAAATGGGTCGGACCAGGACCAACCGACGGCGTTACGATGCGGATAGTCGAGTGGAATCAGATTGTTGTTGGCCGTAACAAAAAAACCGCGGTCCGGATTCATGAGGTTTGGCTTTTGGTTGATCGGCAAGTAACCGTCCCACTCATACCTACCGTCTCCGGGAACTGGGACTAAACCGCTCCAGTGTCGCCGAATGGGCGCAATCCCAACTGCTTGCCATCCGATGTTTCCCTCCCGGTCAGCCCACACCATGTTTTCACCCGGAATGTGACTGTAATCACTGGCGACCCGAAACTCCTCCCACGTCTTTGCCTGATCCATTCGCAGCGACGCGAGATACGGGGATCCGCCGACTTCCATCCACGCCGCACGAACAGCATATGCAGTGCGGTGCGTCACGTTCTCGTAGACGACGGGGCCATGCCTCGTATACTTGTGATCAACGATACTGTCCGGACCACCACGAACCACAATGGTATCGCGTATGATCGACATCGTTTCCCAG
>JAZDDC010000345.1:0-2661 GCA_036679565.1 Gemmatimonadota bacterium | reverse complement strand
GGCCGGAACGTCACTGCCCAATCCAAAGTCGTCAGATCCGCCTCCGCGTGCCGTGACGCCAGTGGTGAGCCCATATCGGGTTTCCCACTCTCGCAAAACGTACAGCGGCGGTGACAGTTGAGAGGCTTGAACCTCTCGCAAGACCTCCACGATTATTCTCTTGTAATGTCGGCGCCCAACGCGCGTAGGCGCTCGTCGATCCGTTCATATCCCCGATCGATCTGAGAAATATTGTGGATCGTGCTCTCCCCCTTTGCGGCCAGTGTGGCCAACAAAACGGCCATACCCGCGCGAATATCGGGGCTCTGTAGCACACCACCTCTCAAACGGCTTCGGCCGGCGACGAGTGCTCGATGAGGATCGCAGAGGACAATGCGGGCACCCAGTCCGATCAATAAATCGACAAAAAACAACCGCGACTCGAACATCTTCTCAAAAAGCAGGACCTCGCCATGGCACTGTGTGGCAACGACGACCATGATCGACATAAGATCTGCCGGGAATGCGGGCCATGGTCCGTCTTCAATCTTCGGGATGTGGCCGCCCAGGTCGGGCTTCGTTTTTCGCTCTTGAACGGAACCGATATAGAGACGGTCGGCTTCCACGGTGGTGCGAACCCCCAAACGGCGGAACTGGTATAGAATGCTATGGAGGTGCTCAGGATCGACACCAAGAATCTCCAGTGATCCGCCCGTTACCGCGGCCAGACCGATGAAACTCCCGATTTCGATGTGGTCCGGTCCGACCGCCACTTCGGCTCCGCGAAGTGTGGATACCCCTTCGACATGCAGCACATTGGTGCCGATGCCATCAATATGCGCGCCCATTCGCACCAGGGCGTGCGCCAGATCCTGCACGTGCGGTTCGGAGGCCGCGTTTCGTAACACGGTGGTGCCACGGGCCAGAGTCGCCGCCATCAACGCGTTCTCGGTGGCCGTGACACTGGGTTCGTCAAGGAAGATTTTTGCCCCTGCCAGACCACGCGATGCCAGGGCGTAATCGGATCCTATGGCGACGGTGGCGCCCAATGCTTCGAGCGCCAGGAAATGTGTATCGACGCGCCGTCGGCCAATGACATCGCCGCCGGGTGGGGGCAGATTCACCTGGCCGAACCTCGCCAGTAACGGCCCCGCGAGCAGAATCGACGCTCGAATTTTTGCACAAAGGTTGGGGTTAAGGGGTTTAAGCTCTAGGCCGGAGGCGTCAATGCGAAGCTGATTTGTCGCCACCCAATCGACGTGGGCGCCCAGATCGGAAACAAGCGCCAAAAGTGAGTCAACGTCCCGGATACGAGGAACGTTGGTGATAGTTGTGATGCCGTCCACCATCAGGGACGCCGCGATAATCGGCAGCGCCGCGTTCTTATTTCCGGCCGGCCGGACCGTTCCTCGGATGGGATTGCCGCCGACAACCCGAAAACGTTGGCTCATATTGCCGCGAACCATCGCTTCGGTGGTCCAGGGCGTCAAGCCGGTGTGGGTTGACACACCGACCGCGCGCGGAAATCTTCGTGTCGGTCAGGAGACACACTCACTTTCAACGCCGACGGTTTGACTGTATGCAGCTCTTGGTTTGCATCATCAACCAGGAAGAAAAGTTAGAAGCGATATTGGCCGGTTTCTTGGAGCTTGGCGTCACCGGCGCTACCGTCATACGTAGCGAGGGTATGGGTAGAGTTTTATCTCAAGACGTGCCCGTACTCGCAAATCTCCAAACGTTGCTGTCACGCTCACGACCACAAAATTCAACGGTCATGTCCGTGATTGAATCAAATGAGACACTGGACAAGGCCATCTTGCTGGTACAGAACATTTGCGGTGACCTCACGCAACCGTCCACCGGAATACTGTTTACCTTACCTATCGGGCGCGTGGAAGGTTTGGCTTCGATCCTGGAGTCCGACCCGACGACCGAGAGTACAGACGACGAAACGGTATGAACCAAACGTACCTTGCAGCCGGTGGGACTAGGGGGCATACATGAATTGGCCAGCTATTACGGCTATCTCGACGGCAATCATCGCCATTTTTGTGGTCGTAATGATCGTGGCTTTGCTCGTCTTCGTGAGCCGATTGATGGTGCTGAGTCGCGTCGTGCGGAGTTTTGTTGAGACGCTCGAACGCGACACACGTCCGGCGTTGGAAACGGCGAAATCTCTCATTGGGGAATCGCAACGTGTCGCCGTGCAGTTGACGGGCGAAGTAAAAAAATTCACGAGCGCGTCACAGGATATCCGCCAACGACTCCTTGGCGCGGTGGATCGCATTGAAGATCGTCTCGTCGACCTTGATACCCTAGTTGATGTTGTGCAAGAGGAAGTGGAAGAGACCGTGCTCGACGTGAGTTCTGCGTTGCGGACCACTCGGCGCGGGGGTGCACTCGTTGGCTCGGTGCGCCGTCTTCTGTTTGGCAAACCCAGAAAGAGAAAAAGGCGACGTCGTCGGTGATCCGGCGGTTCGCATTCATTTCGCTTGCCGTTGTTGCAGGTGTTGTCCTCCTCCCGATCGAAGCGCACGCGTGGACCCCAGGTACACACATCTATCTGGGCGAAACCGTCCTTGCCAACCTCACGCAACTCCCGATTCCCGCTTGGTGCAGTCTCAATTTCGAAGTGCTTGCGCAACTGCCGCCTATACCCTTGCAGGATATTCAGATCATCAT
>JAZDDC010000344.1:0-2056 GCA_036679565.1 Gemmatimonadota bacterium | reverse complement strand
TCCAATGGACGGCTGAGCAGGATCGAGGTGTATCGTGGCGGCAACCGCATTGACACGTCAATCGACTTGGGTGCGGCCATCGTTGGCCAGTTGCAGTCAGGCGATCAGATCACGGTGCCGGAAAGAAGTTGGTTGTCCAGGAACGGCGTGTTCTTGTTAGGTGCGCTGATTTCGGCGACGGCAATCATCGTCTCGCGGGTAACCTTTTAGTCTGCGTGAAGGATGAAGATGACGGATAGCGGTGTTCCGATAGCAATGCTGAAGACGCGGGCGTCTGCTACAGGCAAATCAAGAACCGGCGGTTCTCGACGAACGGCAGCGGTTTTTGTGAGTGTGGCGGCAGACGTGTTCGGCGTGTTACTCGCGTTTACCATTGCCTATCAAGTGTACACGTGGTCCATCCGTTACGGCATCTACGATCAGACGTTGGCTGAAAGTACGACGCCATATGTTGCGATTGCGTGTTTTTTCTCAGCAATGGTGGTGCTTGTCTTTTGGAATTTAGGTATGTACGCGGAACGAGCGAGTCTCCTGAATTTATGGGAGGTGCGCACGGCGTTGAAGGGTTTGGTGTTGACGTCCGCTTTTTTCTTTGCGGCCCTGTTTCTTCTTAACCTCCATTTTTCGCGGTTCGTTATCATCGGGTCCATTGCCCTGGCGAGTGTCCTGGTTGTGCTGGAACGTCGGCTACTGTCGTTCATAGCCGGCGAGTTGAAGGTTCATAATCGTGTGGGAAAACGCATTCTGATCTATGGGTGTGGCGAAACCGGCCGGCTCGTGATGAAGAAGATCGTGCAGGCGCCGCATCTCGGGTCAACTGTCGTGGGCTTTTTGGATGACCGTATGCCCGAGGGAAGTCCCATGACCTGCCGGCTTTCGCAATCCGGGAGTGCGTTCATTGTCCCGGTACTTGGCAATCTCGATCGACTTGGGGTTGTCACAAAGAACTATGATATTGACGAGTTGCTCGTCACGGGCCCATCTACGACGACGGAAAGACTTCGTCACATACTCGATCTTGCACGTGATTGTGATGTGAAGGTGGGTGTCGTTCCCGACCTCGGCGGTGTGCGTGTGGATCAGTTGAAGGTCGATGACTTGAGCGCAATTCCCATTTTGCGTCCGTATCCGTTCAGAGCGCGCCGCGGATATTCGGTTGCAAAGCGTGTCTTCGACGTAATCGGCGCGGTCGTGATGGGTGTCGTGACCTCTCCCATTTGGATTGTCGCGGCCGTTCTCATTCGCTGGGATAGTCCCGGTAGCGTTCTCTTTCGGCAAGAACGTGTTGGTCTTCGTGGTAAGAGGTTTAGGATTTTCAAGTTTCGGACGATGCGTGCGGACACGGACCCGTATGCGCCGTCACCCGATGGAGATTCTGACACGCGGATAACGCGTGTTGGTTGGCTCCTTCGGTCCGTGGGCCTGGACGAACTCCCTCAAATCTTGAATGTCATCCATGGCGAAATGAGTCTTGTCGGTCCACGGCCGGAGATGCCGTTTATGGTCAACGGTTACACGCCGCTGGATCGGACACGGCTCATTGCCAAACCGGGGATCACCGGTCTTTGGCAGATCAGCGCGGACCGCCATGCTCAGATACACGAGAACATCGAATACGACCTTTACTATCTGAATCACCGGTCATTTCTGCTTGACCTGTTGATCCTGTTGGAAACGTGTTTTGTAACGCTCGAGCTTGGTTTCAAGGCTGCGCGGCGACGAGGGCGGGCCGGTGTACGCGAACCGGTGAGTACTCGACCTTCGGGCGCATTGAAGGCGGCCGTGTCACACAGGTTGCCGGATCCCTATCTACTCATGGCAATCAGCAAGAGACACGCAGCAAGTGATGTAGAGTCTTGGCGTGCCTGGATGTCCGTTGTTGAGGCCGTGTCCGGTCGTTGGCCTGTCAAGATTGCGGTGCCTGCCGAGGAGGCTTCAACGATGAATGGCATTCTGCGTCAATCGCGCCGGCAACTCGAGATCCGTGGCAGTCGCGTGTCGTGTGTGCCGTACGCAAACGCCAAGGAACTGCGGTCCCTTGCGGTGGGTGCCGAAC
>JAZDDC010000343.1:0-2208 GCA_036679565.1 Gemmatimonadota bacterium | reverse complement strand
GTCGCGGCCGCGGTCGTGGCACTGCTCAACATCGTGTTTCGAGAGGATCTCTGGGGACACGGCCAGGAATCCCTGGATATCGGGATCATCAGCGCACGTAGCTGGTACTTTTTATTGGCCTTGGCGTTCGCCAAGCTGTTGGCTACCAGCTTCACCGTGTCGGCGGTGCGTTGCGGCGGCGTGTTCACTCCATCGCTAATCATTGGTGCAACGCACGGCGGTAGCTTGGCTGTGGCCGCCAACCAGGCATTCGGATTGAACCTCATTCCGGAAGCCTTTGCACTTGTCGGCATGTCAGGCATGGTCGCCGCAAGCACGCACGCACCGCTGACCGCCGTAATGATCGTGTTCGAGATGACGAGCGATTACGCACTGATCCTACCGCTGATGCTCACGGGCGCCATCGCATTCATTGCCGCGCGACGTATTTATCCCGACTCGATTTACTCCGCATGGTTGACCCGGAAAGGCGAGACGATCAGTCACGGACAGGACACAGCGGTCCTCGAGCGCCTCAAGGTACGTGGCTGTTACAACGGGAATCCGGATGTCGTCGGCGAAACCGCTACCGTGACACAACTGATCAAAGCGATCGGCACCAGCAGCCAAACAGAGTTTCCCGTTGTGGACGGCGATCTCAAGCTGGTTGGGATGTTGACTTACAACGATCTCCGGTCGGTCATGACGGATGCGGACGCCCTGGGTCCAGTCGTCATGGCAGGCGACCTCGTAACGGATGCACACGAAAGTGTCACGCCCACTGACTCGTTGAGGACGGCCCTACAACGGCTTGCCGTTCGTGGGAGTCATCACATTCCGGTGGTTGACCATGGGGATGCCACGAAACTGGTAGGCCTCATCGGTCGCCAAGAGATCCTCAACGCCTACGACCTCGCGCTGCTGGCCGAGGGGGACCCGGGTTGAGAACCTCCCGCGACCGCTAACAGGAAACGACCCTTACCAGGTAAATTCCCGGACTTATGGTTTCAAATAGATCGATGATTTTCCTGTTCGCCCTGTGCATTCTCATCGCAGGGCCTACCAGCGCACAGGACGGCGCGGACGCGACACTCGTTCCGAGAGGACTTCTGCGCATCGAGTTCGCGCCACATTACACCAACTACGACCGGAGATTTTCGCTCGGATCACCGGGTCTGGCCGACAATGAATTGGAACTCCTTGGGGCGGATTTCACCGCGGACACGACGGGCGCCAACCTCTTCCCCGCCCTGGGCCCGTCCGAGGCCGCGCTCCGTCAGATTATCAATGATGGCACATACCGCGTAAATCTGGGCGCGTTCAACACGATCCGAGACGCCGACATCCGCAATTTTTCATTCAGATTCTCAGTCGGACTCACGGACCGTATCACGTTGTCAGCTGCGTTGCCGATTGTGACTCACCGCATGCAGGTGGCGTTCACGTTCGACAGTACCGACGCAAATGTTGGGTGGAACCAAGCCATCGCCGCGGTAGGTAGTGCCGGCAACGCGAATCTTGCAGCCATGTTGGTCGCCCAACTCAGTGCAGCAATCGTCGATCTACAGATGTCGATCGGCTCCGGCGCATTCGGCTGCCCCTCGTCGCCCCAGTGCGCAGACGCAACCGCCACATTGGATCGCGCCACGACACTTCTGAGCGGCCTATCGATTTTGACTGGGGTCAACACGGCGGGCGGGAGTCTCGCAACCGTAGCACCGTTGGAAACATCAGCCGCCGGTCAGGCAATTCTCGCTGAGATCGCCGCCGTGGCCGCTGAGCTTCAAGCACTGGGCACATCGCCCGTCACAGGATCATTGCCACTCCCGACGGATCCACTTTCAACAGCTGACGTGGAACAACTGCTCACCGATGCCGACCTCGGGTACGCCGGATCGGCGCTGGCATTCATTCGCGGCACAAGTTTCGGTGACGCGGAAGTAAACTTGCGTGTTGGCGTGGCGCAGTCAGCAAGTTTTCGCGCAGTATTGTCCGGGACGGTGCGGCTACCAACCGGCACACGCGACCTACCCGAGAATTACCTTGACTTGGGTACCGGCGACGGACAGATGGACATTGTTGGCGGTATCGAGTTAGCGTGGCAACCAGGTGCTGCAGGAATCGCGTTGGGTGTTCGTTACACCTTGCAGATGAGCGATAACCTACCGCGTCGGATCGGCCCACCAAACGCTCCGATCTTGCCGCTCACATCCCAAACCATAGTCACCC
>JAZDDC010000342.1:0-3012 GCA_036679565.1 Gemmatimonadota bacterium | reverse complement strand
ACACGCTCGAGAAACTGCGTGAGACTCTCGTCCAATGTGGGCGCGTGGCTGGCATCGATCAGTGCTTTGAGTCGGGCCATCGCTGCAGGATAGCGTTCGCTCGCGCTTCGTTCGGATCGCAAGCGTTCCATCAATCGACGACCGCCCAACCGTTCGATGACCTCTTCGACGGTGGGTGCGTCGGATGGCAAACGTGTTTCCCGCTCCATTTGATACGACGCGATGCAATCGGTGAAACGGCCAAGCGTATATGGTCGGGCGGTCTCGAAGAGTACTGCGGTATCGCCATCTTTAGACCGTTCCGGCAGCAGTGCGAGCGCCAAACCGAGGTAGTCAAGGGCGTTGGTCAGCATGGCCTTCCTGGAACGTACGACACGGAGGCGACGCAGCTGTTCAGTCACGTGCGCTAGAGTGATGGCATCGTCCAATGCGTGGTGCGATCTCCCTTTTGGGACCTGGAAACGTTCTGCTAGATGTTCGAGTTTGACGCTTTCGCGAAACAACGCCTTTGCCAAAGGCAAGGTATCGAAGAAGACAAGCTTATCGATGCCCTCGTATCCTGTGGCGGCTCTCTTCAAGACGGGTACATCGAATTGTTGTGCGTTGTGTGCGACGAGGACATCGTGCCCCACAAACATGCGAAACTTCTCCCAGATATCTTTGAAGAGTGGCGCGTCTTGCAAATCATCGTTGGTATAACCGTGAATGTTGGTCGCTTGCGGAGAAATTGGTTTGACGCACCGCACCAAACTCCCGAATTGATCTACTACCTGTCCGTTGCGAATCCGTGCGGCCCCAATCTCGATGATTTCACAGTCGCTGACGTCCTTGTCGGTTGTTTCCAAATCAAACGTCACGTACTCTCGGAGTGAGTCGTCGGAGTCTTTGCTCTGCAATAGCTGGAGTGCTTTGAACAGCGTCACCCCGAACACGGGTGTTTGCATTTTGTCATGTGTCCAGACCACCCCTTCGTGTCCCGACGGTTCGGTGTCACAAGCTTTGGTATTGTGTCCAGCGGCCGTCAGCATCCCGCGGATGGCGAAACCCAGACCCGTATTCGTGGCAATGGCTATTGGTGCGCCGGTCTTTTGCGTGTTTTCGATTTCGGTGGCCAGCTCCTTGGCACCGGGGTATTCGGCGGGGTCGGTGAGATCGTCGGCGATCTCTTCGAGCGGGTTGCGGTAACGGCCAACTCGCTGGGCGAGCAGCGCTTCGACAAGCGCCCCCAACGTTTCGTGCGTCCTTCGTAGTCCATGCAGGTTTTCGACGTGATAGATAAAACGCCATGCTTTCTTCGTGTCCGGATCGTGACGTGCCTGCTGCCGGGCGTACACCCTCATCGCGGCAAGCAAGTCGTCCTGATCCGGTACCAACGCACGCGCCCGGTCCAACAAATGCGCCGGGAGCACGCGTTCGGCGAACGCATCGAGTACAACCGGATTTCCGGGATGATTCATCACACGCAGGGAATCGACCGTGTAGGAAATCACACGGTCATCCATGAGTGCTTGGCCTCTCGCCAATCTGCATGGAATCCCCTCGCGGATGAGGCGCTTTTCGAGTTCAGTGCCGATGCGGTGTCGGCGATACAAGACGGCATAGTCGCCCCAACTGCGGTCTTGTTGTTTGCGGTCTTGCTGCATGTCTTCAACCAGCCACTGCATCTCGGTCGGATCGTCGGGAAAGCTCATCGCGGTGACCTCGTACTCGCCTTCGCGATCCGCTTCGATCGTCTTCTCGAACAGAGTAAGGTTGGCGGACAGTAAGCGGCGAGCCGTTTCAATAATTTGCCGTGAGTTACGTCGATTGCGATCGAGAAGAACCGGCTGGCGAATGGCGAATTCCGATTCAAAATCTTGTAGAACTTTTGGATTGGCCCCCGCCCATGAAAAGATTGATTGCTCATCATCGCCCACGACGAAGACGCAGCGGTGTTTTTCGCCCAGGGTCTTCACGATTTCATATTGTGCTGTGCTCAGGTCCTGAAACTCATCGACCAGGACATAGTCCCAGCGAGAGCTTATTGTCGTGGCGATGTGTTTTTGTTCGAGGAAGAGTTTGCGTGTGAGACCGATGATGTCATCGAAGTCCAACATGTTGCGATGCCGGAGATCTGCCAGATACTCTCGGAAGATGCGTTCGTCGCGCCCACTTAGCGGGTGGTCCTGTAACCGTCGCCGACCAAAAAGTACCAGTGCCTGATACATCTGTTTGCGAGGAACACCAAGTCGTCGCAGGACGCCCCGTTGGTAGTCTTCATCTGCGATTCCGAAACCGCGTCGGATTCCAACGTGCTCCCCGAACTCGCGCAAGATCCCCAGGCACAATGCGTGCAACGTTCCGCATGTGATCTCACCGCCGGCCACGCCGAACTGTTGTGTCAGGCGTGACGCGATTTCTTCGGCGGCTTTGTTTGTGAAGGTAAGGGCGCACAGGCGTGCAGGACGGAAACCTTCATTCCGAACGAGGTACTCCGCGCGCTTGATGAGGCAGAATGTCTTCCCGGCACCCGGTCCGGCCACGACAAGAACCGGCCCAACTGGTGCCTCAATGGCCTCGCGTTGTTTTGGGGATGGTGGCACGGTAGAAAGCTACCAGCTACCAGCTATCAGCTGCCAGCACCCTACCACCCTACCACCCTACTATTACCCTACCGCCCTACCGCCTTACCGCCTTACCGCCCTACCGCCTTACCGCCTTACCGCCTTACCGCCGTTCCGCCTTACCGCCGTTCCGCCGTTCCGCCGTTCCGCCATACCGCCATACCGCCCGTCATCACAGTCTGTTGAACCGGGGATTGACGACGTTGTTGAAGATTGAGCCGAACGTATAACTGAGGCCAAATCGGAGCCTGGCGCGAAAATCTGTCCCGAGTTGCCGTCGCCGTACGAGAATGTCCTCGTCTGAAATATCTCTTCGGGACAAGAATATCTGATCCTTGATCCGTGCGATCGAACCGCTTCCGTTCAGGCGAAGCCCACGGACCAGACGCAGTGTGAATCCTGTTCTGGC
>JAZDDC010000341.1:0-2013 GCA_036679565.1 Gemmatimonadota bacterium | reverse complement strand
CATCAATGGACAATGAACGCTTAGATTTGCACGGGCCGCAGATCGGGCGAGATCGTGACTACGGCGGACCGGGTGTAGGCGTTCACCCGCCAAACTAACAGACCGTACACATGTTGCTCACAAAGCGGGTCTCGAAGTTTCTTCGGGGCCCGCTTTGGTTTTTGAGAAACGACGTGGTCGCTAGTGTGTGTTTGCCACAGAGATGGAGAAGCTCAACACTCAACGCTCAACACTCAACACTCCACTTTCAGCATCAACACTCACCACTCAACTTTCATCGGGGCCGCAGTTTCGGTTGGGCATTACGCGTTGAATGTTGATGCTGAAAGTGGAGTGTTGAGTGTTTAGCGTTGAGTGTTGATTGACCATCCGACCGCACTTTCGGGTGACTGCGATCACCGCCGCATGACCGACCACGAACCAAGTTTCATACAAGTTTGAACCCCGACACCATCGCTCAAAACAGAGGTAGGCCTAATGCAGTCGCACCGTTCTTTCTGGGGGGCCGTACTTCCATTCGTGGTACTTGCGTGTCAATCAGATCTGAGTCAGGCTCCAGACGCACCGGAGGGTGTTTCCGTTGCGTTTGGGCGTTGGACGCCAGCCGAGACTGACACATGTACCGAAGAAATCCACAACTCCTATTCGATCGTCGGACCGGATGGCAAATTGTATCCAACATGGCATCCGCCCCTCGATCCATCTGGCTGTTCGTTTGGTCACGATCATGGTCGCGATCCGAGTGGCTCCGCGTTGTTTGCGGAGATCGGTCATATCCCGTTGGGATACGCCAACGAACAACTCGACGCGTTTAGCCCACCGCTCTCCCGCCATGAAGATCACGTGGGACACAAGATCGAGTGGGAAAACAACGTTGAAATGAACGTGTCAGATGGTGCGTTGTTCGCGGTGACATGTGACATCTATGTGAAGCTGCACCAGGGAACACACTCAAAAGACGCGTACACGAACAATCTTCACGAACTCGTCTACCACCTTGATTGCAACGATGGGTCAAAGATGAGTCTCACCATGATGGCTGCCATCGGTAAGGCCGGTGAGTTCGTAGCATCCTGCGACCGAAATCGCCACGTGACCGTAGGACCGCCGAGTCCGCTCCTGTCTCCCAATGGTGGTGGCAAGCGCATCATACCCGACCGGCTGTGCGCAAACGAATTCATCTTGGTTCCCGACGGACAGAAGTCCAACTTTTCGACAGGGCTTCGCGAGAGCTGGCAGTTGTCCCAGAGCATCCGGACGAACGACGGCCGGCGGATCGCGCACGTCAATCCGTACTTCCAAGTCATAGCGCCTTCCCGTTTCTTCGATCCAGCTATTGAGAACGCCGAGGGCAGACCAATCGATCTCTGTTACGAAGTAGAGGGCAACGGGGACCGTGCAAACGGTAGTCTTTGCAATGAATCAACGGCCAGCGGTCAGCTCACCGTCGGGTTTGCCGATCCACAGTCAAGATTCAACGGCGCAGACCGTTTCGTTGACATCAACTCCAACGACATTTTCAATGCCGCTGGTCCGACTGTCTGGTACACGGACCCGTTCGGAAAGAACGCCATAACGGAAGAATTCCCGGGCTCTGTGCGGCAGTTCATTGCGCAAATCGATAACGAGGCCACAGATATCAACGGCCCGACACTGGGTCGAAATAGAGATTACGGCCCGGCAGGATTGGGCGTACACCCGCCGAACTAGACGGTAGGGCGGTAAGGCGGTAGGGCAACATTCCTACCGCCATACCGCCTTGCCGCTTTCCGCCTTCCGCCTACCTCAGTAAATTTCCGGCCATGTCCAATATTCCGGAGGACCTGGCCCGGTCGCTCCAAGACCGCTATGTGCTACAACGTGAGATTGGTCGCGGTGGAATGGCCACGGTGTTTCTCGCGAAAGATCTGAAGCACAATCGCGACGTGGCCGTTAAGCTGCTGCGTCCGGATCTTGCGGCCACGATCGGCACCGACCGCTTTCTTCGAGAAATCGAGATCGCGGCGCAGTTGA
>JAZDDC010000340.1:0-2349 GCA_036679565.1 Gemmatimonadota bacterium | reverse complement strand
TTTTGTTTTCGTTCGAGCGAGCCGTACCCGCGTTGCCGACCAGCCCATCTCGCATAAGTCGTTTGATGATGCGGTACAGATTGGCAGGATCCAGCCGAACATCTCCGTCCGACTGATCGTCCACTGCCCGGACTATCCCATAGCCATAACGTGGGTTGTCCACGAGGACATAGAGCACAAGGAATTCCCGAGGGTTGAGTGGCAAGAAGTTCTTGGGGTTGGTCACGTGGTCCTTCCGAGGCTCCAATTAAATCAAGAATAGCATGTCGAATGACTTAAAGTCAAATGACGTTGTCCAACGACATGTTGGTTCGTCGAAAATGGTGGAAACATTGGACCGGACATCTGGGTAATTCGCGTATGCCGCAAAGGATGGTGATCTTTACTACTCATGACTGAGACCTTTGATAAGCTCCGGGATGCCCTGGCAGGTCGCTACGAGTTGCAGCGGCAAATCGGGGAAGGTGGCATGGCCACGGTGTATCTGGCCTGGGATCCGAAACACAAACGGGAAGTGGCAATTAAGGCGTTGCGGCCGGAGTTGTCCGCCACGATCGGCACGGAGCGATTCAATCGAGAAATTGAGGTTGCGGCGCGACTTCAGCACCCGCACATCTTGCCTGTGTACGACTCGGGCGATGCCAGTGGTGTGTTGTTCTACGTCATGCCCTACGTCAAGGGAGAGTCACTCAAGGAACTTGCGGCCCGGACACCTTTACCGGTGTCTGACGCGCTCCGCATTGCGCGGGAAGTTGCCAGTGCTTTGGACTACGCGCATCGAGAAGGTGTGGTCCATCGTGACATCAAGCCCGCCAACATTCTGATTTCGCAGGGCCACGCAGTGGTCGCCGACTTTGGTATCGCTCGGGCCGTGAGCAGCTCGGGTGCGGAAGGGCTGACATCGGTGGGTATGGCGGTGGGCACGCCATGGTACATGAGTCCGGAGCAAGCGACGGCTGATCCCAACGTCGATGGCCGTTCCGACATCTATGCGCTCGGGTGTGTGTTGTTCGAATTACTCGAAGGCAAACCACCGTTCGACGGTGACACGGCTCAGGCGGTCATTGCAAAGACCATTTCGTCTCCCGCTCCGGAAATTGTCGATCCGAAGGGGCAAATTCCAGATTCAGTACCGACGGCAATCACACGGGCACTGGCCAAGAACCCGTCTGAGCGTTTCGCGACCGCGGCCGAATTTGCCACAGCGCTCGACGTGCACACCGGTGAGTTCGTCAGCGCAAATCGAACAGGTAAAAAGAAATGGATGGGAATCGCCGCTGCCGCCGTGGCTGTTGGGGCCATTGGTCTGATGGTCGGATTGGGTGGTGACGATGGGACGGTTGCTTCCGGAGCCGACATGATTGCCGTCTTGCCATTCGATGTGTCCGGCGCCAACGCCGAGCTGGGCGAGGGTATGGTCAACCTCCTCTCGACGAACCTCAACGCGGTGGGAGCGGTGCGAACCGTTGATGCGCGGACGATTTTGCAGCGTTGGCGAGCCCGTGGCGGGGAGGACGGGTTGGATCTCGAGGGGTCTCTCGAGGTCGGAAAAGATGCCGATGCAGGTTCGGTGTTGCTGGGAAGCATCGTTTCCGTCGGTAACGGCGTGCGACTCAACGCCGAGATGTACACCACCGAGGGCGATGAATTGGCCCGGGTTCAGATTGAAGGGGACGCAGACAACGTCTTTCAGTTAGTGGACAGCCTCAGCTTGGAAATCCTCCGTGCGATTTGGCGTTCGAACGAACCGGTGCCTTCGTTCGATGTCGCGGCCGTGACATCCGGTTCGTTAGAAGCGGTGCGTGCATACATGCGCGGCACGCTGCACTTCAGACACGGACAGTTTGACTCAGCCGTTGTCGCTTTCAAAGAAGCGGTCGATATTGATTCGACATTTGCGTTGGCGCAGTTGGCCCTTTCTGAAGGGTATGGATGGACTGGGCGTCACGGGAGCGTTATCCAGGCGGAGGCGGTGGCAATCGCTTTTCGGTTTGCAGACCGACTACCTCCGCGCGAACGGCTCTTGGTGCAGGCATACCATCTCAATCGGCAAAACGATCGGGCGTCGCTCGACTCAATCAAACGTTATACGCAACGGTATGCATCGGACCCGCGGGGTTGGTACGCCCTTGGCGATTTCCAATTTCACGGGATGATGGATGGTGTCCTCAGCCCCGAAGAACAACTTGAACCGTTTGATCGCGCGATAGCATTGGACTCGAGTATGGTCGCAGCCATGGTACATCCGATGGAAATATCAATCCTCATCGGAGATGAGGACCGATTCGAGCGGTACCGGCGGCTCAACGAACAGGCAGGTGGTGACGATAGAGGTTACACGATTGCGGC
>JAZDDC010000034.1:0-2465 GCA_036679565.1 Gemmatimonadota bacterium | reverse complement strand
GATGCCGTAGAAGTCAGAATGGTTTGGCAAATTCAGTTGATCAGCCAGGCCGGCATCACCCCCGAAGCGAAAGACCGCCCCGATGACGAGAGCCATGACGAACGCGATCCCCACCAACACCGCAACGAACGCCCACGGTAATATTTTGGCGCGGGCGCCCCGACCGAGACCAAGAGCGATCCGTACACCGTCTTTGAATACGGCATATCGCGCTCGATTCCGCCCCTCGCGAGGACCGGCGTACGTCTGATAACCGATATCAAAGACGGTACCTTCAACGTTAGTCGCGACCTCGGACCGTATTGACACCTCGGTCATCATATCGTCGTTTCGCGCATGTCGTCGTCACCATCCCGCGCAAAAAGCTCGGCGAGTGCGCGGCGTCGGGGCGCCATTCGGCGCAACGGTGCCTCCGCGCTGACGAGTGCGTCCCGAACATGATTGTAAACGGTTTCATTGGCGCCTTCGATGTTGAACCCGTTGCCGGCGGCAGTCACCACAACACCACGTTCTTCTAACGCGGCAACCAGACGTTCGTGATTGGAATCAACTTCAATGAAGACGGTCTCGGTCTCGCTTGTGAAGTGGCTGACATCTCCGGACTGCACGAGGTTACCGCCCTGTAACACGATGATCCGGTCGCACGTGCGCTCGACGTCAGCCATCAGATGTGAAGAAAAAAGAATACTGATACCGAATTCGCGATGCGTCCTGCGCACCAGGTCGAGCATTTCCTCTCGACCGGCCGGATCGAGTCCTGCGGTCGGTTCGTCGAGAAAGATCATCCGGGGATCGTGCACCAGCGCCTGGGCGAGCTTTACTCGCTGCTTCATGCCGGTCGAGTACCCACCCATCGCACGGTAGCGCTCCTCGAACAGACCTGCGTGCCGCAAGGTGTCGGCGGCACGCGTTCGCGCCCGCGACGGCGGAAGACCACTTACCTCGGCCATGTGTGTAAGAAATTCTGCGGCGCTGACACTGCCGGGCAGGCAGTCATGCTCCGGCATATACCCGAGCCTCGAGCGCACGCTGATACTTTCGGATGCGTTCTCGCCGAGGACAGTTGCCGAGCCGGACGTAGGTTGAAGCAACCCTAGGAATATCTTGATGGCCGTGCTCTTCCCCGCTCCGTTCTCTCCAAGAATGCCGGTGACTCCATCGGAGATGACGAAGCTGACGTCGTTCAAGGCAACAACGTCCTTATAGTGCTTCGCGAGGTTATCAGCCGAGACCAGAGTTTCCACTATTGTCTCCTGCACGCTTCTTGGTACCCGAGACGACAGGCACGACGGAAACGCCTCGCCGCCCGCGGGAGATCTCTAGACAAACCGGTCCCGGTAGCGAACCATTCCCCGACCCGGAAGCAGGCTTCAGCAATTGGCATCGAACCTTCACCGCGGCTCATCGTGCCGTCGCAGGCTTGTGTAAAAAGCTCATAGGCTCGGTCGTAATCTTGCGTCACGCCCGTTCCATTGGCATATAAGTCGCCGAGATTATAGCAACCCGCCATCTCGACCTCGCACGCTTCCTCGAACAAACTGGCAGCTTGATCGAGATCCTGAACGACGCCGGAGCCTTGCACAAATAACTCACCAAGGTGGGAGCAACCAAGCGCCTCGTCACCATTGCAGGCTTGTTGATAAAGATTTCCGGCGCGAGTTGGGTCCTCCGTAACTCCCATGCCGTCCTGATACAGATTGCCAAGCTTGGTACATCCCGGCATGTCCCCACCGTCGCAGGCCTGTTGGTACAATCCGGCGGCTCGAACGAGGTCTTGAGTGACACCTTGCGGTTCACTGCCCTCCGCTGTGCTGTCATCTTCCAGGTACATGTCGCCGAGGTGCGTGCAACCCAGCATAGCGCCACCATCACACCCACGTTGGAGCAGGCCCGCCGCCAGTGCGGAGTCCCGCCTAAACCCCCGGGATTCCGCCGCGCGGTTGACGTGCATTCGTCCCAGCCGGACACATCCTTCCGCCGCGCCGCCATCACACGCCTGTTGGAACAGCTCGCCCGCCCGGGGCCAGTCGCGAAGAACGTGCTCGCCCCTAAAAGTTTGGTAACCGAGATCGTTGCACGCAGCCGCATCACCGTCGTTGCACGCGGCCAGCGAACCCCTGGCCTCCTTGCCTCCCGGATTACACGCAGAAAGCGCAACTCCGCCCGCGATAAACGCACCTGTGAGAGCGAGCTTGATCAGATTCTTGTTCACTGGATTCTTTTGTGACGGCTGAGCGACCACGACGGTCGAAGGAACGTCCGGACTATGACACGACTGTGGTGAAGCCCAAAGAGTTTCGATGGGCCCACTATTCAGCTCTCAGCGACCGCATGGGGTCCACCAACGACGCCCGCCGCGCTGGGATGTAGCTGGCCAATAAGGCAACCGCAACCATCACCGCCGACATAGCAACAAAAGTTACCACGTCCAACGTGCCTACTCCGAACAGCAGGTTGTCCAAGAC
>JAZDDC010000339.1:0-3279 GCA_036679565.1 Gemmatimonadota bacterium | reverse complement strand
GTTTCACAACGTGGATGCGGACACCGAATGTGATACCCGCCGCGCGTATGACCGACCGTGCCGCTTTGTAGACGAGGTTCTCTTCGACAGGGCCGGTGTCAGCGCCGGTCACGTCCAACTCGATACCGGATGGGGTGCGTTCAACGACCAGCTCGTCGGCGAGTTCGAGCAGGGAAAAAAGGGTTTCTATGCCGTGGTATCCGCTACGTTCCTGAGACAGCACACGTAACAACAAATTCACCTTGGCGTGCGCCTTACATTCGACACGATCCGGTGCCGTCACTTTATTGTCCGCACACTGCGAAGATCGGTGAGATGCAGGTGTGCTCGCGTGAGCGAGAAAAGACCAAGCACGGTTATTGGAATGAAGGTGGTGATGTGATACGCGGCAGCATACGCGGCCGCCTCCGCGCCGCTGACTCCATAGGCCGCAAGTGTAAGTCGTGTGGCGGCTTCGAAGGGCCCGAAGAACCCGGGTGTCGATGGAATTGCTACACCAAATGCGATCGTACTCTCCAGGACGAAGGCTGCACTCGTAGGCACCGCCATTGTGAACGCCCACATCGCCAGCAGGAACGAAACACCGTTCACGCCCCACACAATAAACGACCAAACGAGAACGGTGGCCAGTCGTTTGGGTTTGCGGAGAACTGCAATGCCGTCAAAGAGCCCGTCTAAGATGCCACCGATACGGTGCGCCCATTTTTGCGGTAGGATGGTGTCCAGCACGCGGTGCAGTATGCCCTTGGCAATCTCGGGTTTGACCACCGCGAATGTCGTGACCGCCAGTGCGACGAAAACGCCGGTTGCACCGGTGACCACCAGGCTGGTCAAGTTGAGTGTACCGAAACCTGAGCCAGTCGCAAATCCGCCCAAGCTCGCGGCCACCGCCAAAATAGTCAGCAGTGTTAAGCCGTCGAGAATGCGTTCGACCACAAGTGTCGCCGCTACCGTTGTAAAGCGCGCGCCCGTTAGTTTATGCGCCACGTATGCGCGCGCCACCTCTCCGCTTCGGGCCGGTAGGATGTTGTTGGCCATGAACCCAACCGCCGTGGCGTGCCATAACGGGCGAAAGGGGAGTCGTTGGCCGTCCAATTCCAGGAGATATCGCCACCGGATCGTGCGCAACGGGAAGACGATCGTCGAGACGGCCACCGCCGCGAGCATGAGTGGCACATTGACACGGCGAAGATGTGCGAGAAGTTCGGACAGCTCAACGTCTCGCAATGTCCACCACAAAAGAAGAACTGACACCAAAACACCGATGATTCCGGGCCACCGCAAACTGGCTCCGGAGTTTTGACGGTCGGTGGGGCTTTGGGGCGGTTTAGGCGGGTTGGTCGAGACCAAGTTGCACGAGGTCGAATATTTCTTCGAAGAGATCTGAAAGCTCTTCGTCCACGATCCCGGTCTCGAGTGCCGTGCGCACATCGGCGCGAAGACTTACGGCCCGTTGCAATGCCGCCGAACCGGAGTAGCAAAACTCCGTGATTGCAACGACGGACTCGAGGTCTTGATCGATGATCGCCGTCGGTGCTTCCGACGTTACCTCGACAACAGACGTCAACTCCTCTTCATCCCAGATGCCGGTGGCTTCGGCATCGTCGCCCTCAACACGGTCTGTGTGTGCGGGTTCGACGGCACCGATGGCTTGTGCGTCAATGATTGCCGCGATGTCCGGCGACTCGGGTTGCATTGGCGTTAAGGCCGCTACCGCGTCGTAGTTTGGTTCGCCGGCGAGTAACTCTGATAGCGGAGCGTTCTCGATACCGACCTGCTCGATGAGGTGTAAGTACTTCATCAGACCGGCCGCCAAATCCGTACCCTCTTCTTCAGCGGAGGATGGTGTCGGCGCGGGTTCGACCCACTGTTCGACCGTTTCTTCCGTTGCGTCTGTGTGGGGAACGGACACGTCGTCAATTCCGGGTTGCGACGCGCCAAGGTCGGTCAACGCGGCTATGACGCGTGTCAAACGGTTACTTGGTTGCTCCTTGCTTGACTGCGCGGCTTCCGAGAGCGTTGCACTTGCGTCGCGAAGTGTCCTGGCAAAACCGGCGGGGTCCGATATGGCAACACCGCGGTTAATGGCATCGCGAGCAGCCTTCGCAAATGAAGCGGCCGTTGTTGCCAACGGGCCACCGGCTGCCGTTGCCAATGTCCGAAGTGTGGGACTTAGGGTTTGTGCCCGCAGTTCACGTTGGGTGTCTGATTCTGCCCGCTCAATATCATCTGCGGCCTGCCGCAAGTATTCGAGATGCGATACGAGTTCCACACGGCCCAGCGGCGTCGTTGGCGATTGTCCTCCTTGTTCAACGACGTGAGGGCCGTCATCTCCGTGGTAGAGCGTCTCTATGGAGATGACGTCCGTGTCGCGATCGAGTAGTTCACCGAGGTGTTTGGTGAATTCTTGTGCGGCGTCGGAGTCAGCGTTTGCCTCACCTTCGGTAGCTATCTCGCGTGCGGCTGTCGAGACAGCGCGCGCCGCCGCGTCCATGATCACCGACGCGTTTGTTGCGCCAGCGCCCGGTTTCCGGATTTCTTGGATTCCTCGCTCAATCCCTTCGAACAAGTCGGGGAGTGGGGGTAGATCAGACAGGCTGGCTATTCCGCGTAGCGGTTGCATGGCTCGTAGGACGGCATCAAGGCTTTCCAAAGCCGTGGGGTCCGCGTGCAGGGACCGGGCCGCTCTATCGAGCGCGCTTCCGACTGCTGCGCCTTCGCGTGCAATGAACGCACGTGTCCCGGTGTCCAGCTCACCGTTAACCACGCGTCTCGGAACCGTTGCTCGTCCCGCGAATCGTTCAAGTTCGTTTGCGATCTTTTGCGCACGCTCGTCCTGGGACTCATCCCACGTCTGCACGGAGCGTACAAGTACCTTGAGGTCATCCACGGCCCGGATGGCGAGCTGACGGGTGGCCTCGTCCCAGTCGATGCGGTCGTCGGCATATGCTCGTGAAAGCGATTCAAGGCCTGCGGCCGCCGCCGCGATTTGTTCTTGACCCGCCATGATGGCCGAGCCTTTGAGCTGCCGCGCTAGGCGAACGAAATCGGCGGATTGTGGACTGGTTGGGGACGACACGACCACGTCGAGGCGTTCGAGATAATCTCCCGCCTCCATGGTAAAGAAGTCCGTCATACCCATGGGTTGGCTCATAAATTTATTTTAGCAGGGACAGGCTAAGCTAAGGTTCTACAGTAGTTTAGTCAAATTCGATTGGTCATGACGAGTCCCTTCATCTGACGGCTTGCATTTTCGATGCCGGTCATGATATCCACCCT
>JAZDDC010000338.1:0-11145 GCA_036679565.1 Gemmatimonadota bacterium | reverse complement strand
CAAGGACGATGTGCAGAACCGTGATGACGCTAAATGCGATGACCGTCGCCACCGTGTGTGTGGCCAGAAAGTCCAATGGGCTTGGGACATCGCGGAATACGCGTTCGAGCACCTGTGCAACAGCAGGTTCGCCGATCCACCCCAGCCCCAAGCTGGCCAGTGTAATCCCGAGTTGTGTGGCTGAGATGTAACGATCAAGCGATTGTATCGCCCGTTCGGCCAGTTTAGCTTTCTTGTCTCCGCTTTTGGCCATGGAGGCCAATCGCGTTCGCCGCGCAGCCACGAGAGCGAACTCGGCGGCGACGAAGAAGGCGTTGACGGCGACCAATACGAGGACCGACGCAGCGCCAAAGAAAAGTGTTGATATGGGAATGTCTTCCATCGATTCGTATCACAAGTTAATCGGCACGGTCGGGGGCGTAAGCCTCCCCAGCCGCGTTACCGCCTAATGACATCGGAGGCATCAGTTCCTAACGCCTTCGGTTGTTCGCACCTTCGGCCCGCACTACACACACATGTTCGTGCCCTGTGGTGGGTCCTTTCCATCAGTACCGTGTTCATGTTGGCGGAGGTGGCCGGCGGCCTGATCTCCAATTCCCTGGCGTTGCTCGCGGATGCGGGGCACATGCTGACGGATGTGGCCGCTGTTGGTTTGGCTCTGTTTGTTGCGTGGATTGCTCGTCGGCCGGTCACTTCTCAGAAAACGTACGGGTACTTACGACTCGAGATCCTCGCCGCATTGGTGAATGGCTCGGCGTTGTTTGTGATTGCGGCAACGATTGTTTGGGAAGCCGTCAAACGACTTGACGCGCCACCGGTTGTCGAACCGAAAATTCTTTTTGGCGTTGCGACACTGGGGCTGCTTGCTAACGTGGTGTCGATGCGGTTGCTTCACGCGGGGCACGAGCATTCGCTCAATATTCGCGGTGCATATCTGCACGTCATAGGCGACTTGCTCGGTTCGGTGGGTGCCATGCTCGCGGGGGCCATCATCTGGTTCACGGGATGGTCGCTCGTTGATCCCATCATCTCGGTGCTGGTCGCGCTTTTGATTTTGGGTAGCGCCTGGAGGTTAGTGCGGGAAAGCGTCGAGGTCTTGTTGGAGGCCACACCGCGACACATTGATTTGGCTGTGGTCGAGTCAAAGCTCCGCGCGATTCCGAATGTTTCCGCGGTGCATGATTTACACGTGTGGACCGTCACGAGTGGGGTGGTAGCGATGAGTGGTCACATGGTGGTTGAAGACCCACATGCAAACCAAAAGGCTTTGGAAGGTGCGCGTAACCATCTGTCGGAGATGGGCATCCACCACGTTACGATTCAGATAGAGTGTACGGACGGATGCCAACAACATGCCGCCGAACCTTCGCCGATGTTGGTGGCCCGCGCTGATTGAGTGTGATTGGAGTCCTTCAAACGGCCAATCTGCAATCGTTGACCGCAATTCGTTAATCCACCAACCCTTGTCTCGATCCGATCTATTCGATTATAGTCCCTGCCCAGCAAGTTGTTACCTCTGAAGGCTAGATCTCGTGTCTCTGCGCAACGTCGCTATCATTGCCCATGTCGATCACGGCAAAACTACGCTCGTCGATAAGATGTTGCGTCAGGCCGGCGTGTTTCGCGCAAATCAACACGTCGAAGATCGTGTCATGGACTCCAACCCGTTGGAGCGAGAACGAGGCATCACGATCCTGTCCAAGAACGCCTCCGTTCGCTGGTCCGACGTAAAAATCAACATCGTCGATACACCTGGCCATGCCGACTTCGGGGGCGAGGTTGAACGCATCCTTCGTATGGTGGACGGCGTGTTGATACTTGTCGATGCCGCGGAAGGGCCCATGCCGCAGACGCGTTTCGTAACGCGGAAAGCGTTGGCACTCGGTGTTCAGCCGGTGGTTGTGATCAATAAAATTGATCGGCCAGATGCCAGGATCGACGAAGTCCACGACGAGGTGTTGGATTTATTTATTGATCTCGAGGCGTCGGAATCGCAACTGGAGGCGCCGTTCCTCTACGCATCGGCAAAAGAGGGCTATGCCGGACTGGACATCGACAATCCCGGCAAGCCGGACTGGACATCGACAATCCCGGCAAGGATCTCTCGCAGTTGTTTGACACGATCATAAAACACATTCCGGCGCCGGACTGCGATCCGGACGGCCCGTTCCAAATGCTCGTATCGACCATCGACTTTTCTCCGTACCTCGGTCGGTTGGCCATCGGTCGCGTAGAACGCGGCTCTGTCAAAGTTGGGAACACGGTTGCCGTCTTGCCGCTGGGTGATGCCGGTTTAGTCGAGTCTGCCATCACATCCTCGGCTCGCGTGGCAACGCTGTACGGATTCGAAGGAATGAAGCGAGTCGAAATTGAACGTGGTGAGGCGGGTGACATCGTCGCGCTTGCCGGTCTCGAAGATCTTGAAATAGGCATAACCCTGACGGACCCATCCGCACCGGAGCGTCTTGCCGGAATTGCAGTCGAAGAGCCTACCATCTCCGTTGACTTTGTCGTGAACAACTCGCCCTTCGCAGGCCGCGACGGGAAGTTTGTTACGACACGACAGGTGAGGGATCGGCTGCACAAAGAATTGGAACGCAATGTCTCATTGGGTGTGGCGGATACGGAGCAACCAGACGTTTTGACAGTCTCCGGGCGTGGGGAACTGCATCTGACCATTTTGATGGAGACCATGCGGAGGGAGGGGTTCGAATTCCAGGTGAGTCGCCCTCGCGTGATAACCAAGGAAGGCCCCGACGGCGAACGGTTAGAACCATACGAAGAGCTGATGGTGGATGTACCCGAGGACATGATCGGTACGGTCATCGAGCGACTCGGCCCCAGGCGGGGTGATCTCCTGGACATGAAAAACCCGGGCCATGGCAGGGTACGGATGCGTTTCAAGGTTCCCGCCCGAGGTCTGTTCGGATTCCGTGGCGATTTCCTGACCGAAACACGCGGCGAGGGAATCATGCACCATCGCTTCTTGGAGTTTGGCCGGTGGGCCGGGTCGTTGGCGGGGCGTAACAACGGCGTCATGGTAGCCGATCGGCAGGGGGTCGCGGTCGCGTATGCGCTTTTCAACTTGCAGGAACGTGCGGCGATGTTTGTTACCCCGGGTGACCCTGTGTACGAGGGCATGATCGTCGGCGAACACGTCCGGCCTGGTGACCTCGACGTCAATGTCGCCAAAGAGAAAAAATTGACCAACATGCGGACCACTGCGTCCGACGAGATGATCCGGCTTGAACCCCCACGTATCCTCACCCTGGAGTTAGCCCTCGAGTTCATTGAAGAAGATGAGTTGATCGAGGTGACCCCCGCGGCGATACGGCTTCGGAAGAGGTGGCTCAAAGCCACCGAGCGGAAGAAGCTCGCCCGCGCCGCCGCCCGGGCGTGATAGGACTCAACCCTCTAGGATGGTGGTTGGGTGGAAAAAGGAATAATGACCGTCTACATTGATCAACCCTCGGGCCAGTAGCTCAGTTGGTTAGAGCGCACGCCTGATAAGCGTGAGGTCGGAAGTTCAAATCTTCCCTGGCCCATTCAGACAAAAATGTTTACCCCGTCTTTGGCCGTGCCGCAAAGACGGGGTTTTTATTCCTTGCAAGCCCCGCCCGCTTCTGACGAGTAGGTGGTGGATCATTCCGGAACGTCACTGGGTATCACGACGCCCTCGACCATATCCAGCAAACTCGGAGGCGGTGTGTCACGTATTGGGTTCATTCTGACGGCAACCACCCTGTGGGCGACTTCCGCCGCGGGTCAGTCCTCGTCCGGGACACTCGGCGCGTTGGGTTTCATGGCGGGGTGTTGGACGGGTTCGGCGGGTGGCTCGACGATCATCGAAGAGATTTATACGCGGCCGTCCGCCAACATTATGCTGGGGACCACTCGCTACATTCGCGACGAGACCACAACCATGTTTGAATTCTCCCTCATCAGCGAGGATTCAGCGGGTGTCACACTGCTTCCGTATCCTCGGGGACGTCCGTCGGAGGCCACTTTCTTGCTGACGCATTCAGAGCCGGGCCGTGTCATGTTCGAGGCGCCTCAGCATGATTTCCCAAAACGCATCATCTATCGGGTAACTTCCGACAACCAGTTGCTAGCGCGAATCGATGGCGGTGAGGGGAGCGACAAAGTCATGGAGTGGGGGCTCACCAGAACAGATTGTCCGGGCAGTTGATTGGAGATATCGAGTAGCACTTGGTGACGACAAAAGCTCCACCCGCAGAGAGGTAAATCATGAGATTTTCCGAAGTCGTTCCCATCAGGGGGCGTTGGCCCGCGAGTTCGGTGCTGGTGGGTTGCGTATTGTTCGCACTTGCTTGCGGACGCGGAGGCAACGCCTTTACGACCAACGGTTCAGACCCACAGCTTGGTGATAGCGTTGCGGTCCGTGTCGTCAACGACAACTACTATAGCGCGCGCGTTCGCGCGATTTATGAAGGTGGTGGTCGGTTCATTATTGGAACGGTGGAGTCACACAACGGGGGAGATGATTTCATGATCCCGTGGCAACCAAAACCGCTGCTGTTCGAGATCGATCTCATCATTGGCCCCGGATTGTACTTGTCCGACCGCGTGCACGTCGTACCAGGCGATCAGGTTGAACTCCAGCTTCCGCATGATCTGGAACAGTCCGGCTTTTTCCGCCGTCTCCGTGGCTGAGGAACCTCGTCCGTTAGCGCGCTCGCCACGCTGCGACTATTGACGCTTCTCGCTCCAAGGTCAACGGGAAACTACCACGTCCATCGGATGCTGCGGTTTGACGCCGTTTGCCACCAATCGATGACGTCAAATGTGGATTTGGCTAGCGGCCGAAACGTCAGCCCCGCTTCTTTTGCCCGGTCGATGTTTACCCGAGCCGAGCCGTAGTAGTCTCCCTCTGGCAGAAGCCACGGAATGACAAACCGTACTTCTTGTTCTTTCAGAAACTGATAATCTGGAATCATCACCCATTCAACTTCAGACGAAATTGCCGCGTGAACACCGTGCACGAATGCATGCATCCCTTGTTGCGATCCGGGCCCGGCGACGTTGTACGTACCACCGGTGTCGTTCTCGATTGCTCGGATCATGAAATCAGTAAGATCGCGAACGTCGATATACTGGACGGGGTCGTGACCTCGACCCGGAACTAACACTTCTCCACCTTGCGCCAATCGTACGGGCCAATACGGGAATCGATTTGAGGTGTCACCGGGACCAATGATGTATGTGGGTCGGACAACTGTTGTGCGTTCCACTCCGAAAGCCTCGCGCGCTTCGATCTCGGACAGCGTCTTCATGACACCGTAACTCATGCGCTCCAGAGTTGGGTCATCTTGTGTAACCAACTCGGTATTCTCGGTGAGGTCATCCCCAAGATACGGTAGATAGACGCCGGTTGAGGAAGTATACACGTAACGACCAACGGAGTCTTTGAGAAGCTGAGCCGTTGCCCGGGTCCAATCTACGTTGCGTCCTGAATTGTCGATAACCGCGTCCCACTTCCTTCCACGCAAAGCGTCGAGGTTGTCGGAACGGTCCCCGATGAGCGCCTCGACGTGTGCGAACAGATCTTTATGAATGGTTGACTGTGTTTGACCACGCGTGAAAGTTGTGACCGAGTGGCCTCGTTCTAGTGCGTAACGGATCTGGTGCGGGCCCAGGAAACTCGTGCCACCCAGGATGAGGATGCTCAAGGGATGCGGCGTCGTTGGGTCCCTCAGCTTGGGAACCGTTGTGTTGAGCGGTTGGCTGGCTCCGCCAAGACTCAGGCCGAGCGCCCCACCGGCGGAAGCTTGAATGAACTCGCGTCGATTGATGGCCATGGGTGTTACCGTGGGTATGGGGATGCTTTGCCACTCAAGAGTGAGGCTGGACCGCTGTTTGCGCTAGGTCGGTTTTGAAACGTTGGTTCGAAACCGATAATGCTGAGACCGGAAATATGGTGTTGTGGCGATTTTCGCGCCCCACCTTGGGGGGCCGCGTTTTGGGGAGGGATTGAGTTGTGAGTGATCAGTTTGACTACATTCGTGAAGCGTTCTCGGACTTGTATGATCTGGAACGTAAGTTAGGGGCCGGTGCCATGGCGCGGGTGTATCTGGCACACGATAAAAAACATGATCGCGAAGTCGCGATCAAAGTGTTGCGGAACGGGCTCACGTCGATTCTTGGTCCGGAACGTTTCCTCCGTGAAATCCGCGTCACCGCTCAACTGAATCATCCCAATATTCTGCCTGTGCTGGATTCTGGAGAAGCGGATCGTCTCTTGTACTACGTGATGCCATATGTCCAGGGGGAAACACTGGAGCAGAGGCTGGAGCGAGAAGGGCAGCAGCCTCTGAAGGAATCTGTTCGTATCGCGGGTGAAGTTGCGGACGCGTTGGGCGCCGCGCACGATGCGGGAATCGTACACCGAGATATCAAACCAGCGAACATCATGATTCAGGATGGCCGTGCCATTGTCGCCGACTTCGGGATCGCACGTGCTATCGGCGCCGCAGGTGGTGATCGGCTGACCGAGACGGGAATGGTGGTCGGCACACCGATGTATATGAGCCCGGAGCAGGCAAGCGGTGTCGTCGATCTGAGCGGGCGCTCCGACATCTACAGTCTTGCATGCGTCGTATTCGAGATGGTGACGGGCGAACCGCCTTTCGCTGCTTCCGATGCTGGCAGCATGATTCGGCGACACCTGCTCGACGAACCCCCAGCCGTTACCGTGCAACGGCCCGATATTCCCGAGGCATTTGGCGTCGTACTACAACGTGCGTTGGCGAAATTGCCGGATGATCGATTCGAGAGGGCCGTTGAATTCGGACGAGCGCTTGTCGATCCAAACGAATATGTGCAGCAGCAATCCCGAAGCGAAAGTTGGGTGCGCAGAATATGGCGCCGTTGGACGACAGGCAGGGATTAACTATCTACGATTGACAATCTTCATCTATGTCAAAATTCCTCAAATCGTTAGTCGGCGATCGTTAATCGCAAATCGTACTTGGCCGTTATTGACTAGCCCCAGACGCCGACAGAAAACCATTGACCTCCGCAAGCGCGTCGAACCCCGGATCGGCCTTACCCCACATTGCACGAAGTTCCTCGTAATTATCGGCGGCAATGTCGAGTCGCCCAATAGCTACCGCCGCGCGTGCGAGACCCAACAGCGTCTGAGCACGCCGTGGCGTCCGTTCGTAAGCTTTGGAGTATTCCGTCATCGCGTCAGCGGGTCGTTCGATTTCTAGCAAAACGTCACC
Source organism: Gemmatimonadota bacterium (assembly GCA_036679565.1). GTDB lineage: Bacteria > Gemmatimonadota > Gemmatimonadetes > Gemmatimonadales > GWC2-71-9 > JAZDDC01. The sequence continues at coordinate 3,901 of JAZDDC010000338.1, read as the reverse complement.
GAGCAATTCGCGTGGCGGTTTGGCCATGCCTGGCGGACCGAACGCGAAGGGCAGGCCTTCCTCAAATTCAGCAAGTCGTTGGAGTTCCTGCACCGCCCGATTCGTTTGTCCGTTTTGTTTGGCGATCAACGCTTCGACCATGCCGCGCATGATGGTGAAGTTACCGCTGGTGCTGCCGGCATCCGTGATTGCTGCCATCGAAGCGACGGCGTTGCGAGCCGTCTCCAAGTCGCCCCGTTGGGCTGCGGCGTATCCGTCGCCAAAAGCAAAGAGGAAACGAGTGCGCGGTGCGAACTCATCGCTATCTGTCATCCCAAGCGCAACATCCCCCTCCCAATTTTGTGAATCGACAATATTGAGTGCTCTGATGTAGGCGTACGATGCACGTGGATTACGAGCGATATCTTGCCGATCCGCGTCGCCCATGCACTCATTCAGGAGGCGGAGTCCGTCATTGAACCGGCCTTGTTGCAAGTACCCGTACTCGAGCCACTCATTGTAATGGCCGCAGCTATAGGCTGGGCTTTCTTCTGACGCAAGATTGGTGTTTATGACACCGGCCGCCTGTTCATTAGCCATGACCACATCTTCCCACATGCCCATCGCGACGAATATGTGTGAGGTCATATGTTGCGCATGTCCTGCGCCCGGTGCGATCCGGGAGTAGGCTCGGGCGGCCGTCAACCCGAGTGGTGCATGAGTCGGGTCGTCGAATGAGTGAATGATGTAATGTGCCGCGCCCGGATGATCTCGATTGTTGTCAAAAACTTCCTGTGCAATTGCACCCGCTCGGACGTACGTGGGTATGACCCGGTTACCCTGGCTGAGTCCGAGCAACGAAAGCGCGTAAAATGTTTTGGCCTCGGGGTCGTCTGGATGATTGGCGGAAAGCCGAGCCATTGCTCGCGAATACAACGTGTCGCGCTGTTCCTTGGAACCGTCACCGTACAACACCTCAATGGCGGACAGGAAGGCCTTTTCCCTATCCGTGGGCGCCTTCGCTTGGCGTTCCTCAGGTGTTGCGGCCAACCGCTCGAGTGCATTGCGCGCCGCAGGAACATCCTGCTCGTCCCAAATTGGATGCGTGTACGTCATCGCTTCGCCCCAGTACGCCATTGCGAAATCAGGGTCGGTCTCTTGTGCGGAGCGAAATGCGTCGCCAGCCAGGGCGTATTCGAAACTGTGTAGGTAAAGAACGCCTTGGGTGAATTGTTCCTGCGCTCGCCCGGATCCTGAAGTGGAAAAATCGATGCTGCCCAGTTGGGCGACGGGCTCCGACGCCGTGCAGGCCGCTAAAGCGATTGCAATACAGGCGACCATCGGCAGTTTGTGTGCTATGAAATGATGACGACGCATGTTCAGATGCTCCGGAAAGAAATAGTGCAAATACACATGAAAAATGTCACAATTGGCTGACGGACGTTAGGGCCTATTGAGGTCGTAACGCATTATTTTACCGTGAATTCCTTCGCGATCTCGCTCCAGTTCAAATGTGTGGCCCCGCGGACCGGGCGCCGCTGAGATGATTGCCTTTATCCGACGCTGATCCTCATCATCCAGATGTAATCGACACATCTCCAATATGTTGCCGACATGATCGGCCGACCGGGCCCCAAGGATCACGGCGGCCACGCAGTGTCGATCCATGATAAACCGTGTTGCGACGCTCGCTATGCTGACACCGCGCTTTGCCGCAATCGACTTGAGTTCGGTGAGGCACTCCTGGAAGACGTCCCAACCACCGAACTCGTCGATGATCAATTTGTATTTACGCAACGAGCGATTTTCGAACGGTTCGGTAGGTGCTTCGGTGCCAAGGTAACGGTCCGAGATGTATCCGCCACCGAGTGTCCCGTAACAGGCGAGCCACAACCCATGTTCGGCGCAGAACACCGTCATATCGCGACTGGGGCGGTGGTCAAGTACCGAGTATTGTACCTGATGTAACGCGATGGGTATGCCGGCATCGAACAACTCTGCAAGACGAGCACCATCGAAGTTGGTGGCGCCGATCAACTGTATGTGTCCGCGCTGTTGAATCTCCGTCAACCACGATGCCACTTCTACGTAACGTGGGACGGTGTAATCCCACCAAGCGAATTGTACCATGTCGAGCCGATCGACACCCAATCGTTTTCTCGAACGATCAATGATGCGCTCCACATCCGTTCGTGTGATGTCCGTCAAAGTGCTTAGATCCGGTACGAGCTTGGTGTGGATCTTAATGTTCTCGACGCCAGACTCGCCATAACGTGTACGACGTCGCTTCAGAAACTCCCCAAGTAAGTCTTCAACACCGGTGTATATGTCGGCACAGTCGAACGTGGTGAGACCTACATCGACAAACCTGTCGAACGCGGAGAAGATCGCATCTCGATTGATGGCCGTCTGGGAATGACCCTCCGACATTTGCCACGCGCCGATGATGACACGTGGTATGGAGTAGTCTGGTCTAATCTGTATTCGTGGTACAGCTGAGTCCGCCGTCATGTAATCGAATCGTTGACGAGTGGGACCACCGTGACGTCGCTATGTTTGAAGGTGCTTTTCCCAGTGCGCGTGATCCGAAAGATGGCGCCACAATGAGGGTCGGGACATGCTATGTCTGTATCTGTCGTCATCCAATCGTGTGGGTCCGTGTGACGCTGTTTTGCCGGAAGCACGGGCAGTAACGCCGCGAGCGGATACAGCGGAAACGTTTGCCCTGGCGGAAACGATAGGTTCTCACCACGCAACTCAAAATGGTCGCCGACCTTGTGGTTGCAAACCATCGGACGTTCTGACGAAACGACTTCGACCTTCAAGTCGAAAAGTGTAAACTCGTCGTTCTGTGTCATCCAATCTCCTTTCGAACGCTATGGCTCCCGGGTACCTTAGCCGCCGTCAGCGGATATCCTGTAACCTGGTTGTGTCACCTTCACAAGACTCATTTTATGGGAATCACAGTTGTGACAAACGAAACGGCTGGCGAGAAGATACTGGGCTTCTACGGTGGCGGGTTAGGGGCCATAGCTCCTTTCGCTGTGTTCTTAGCGGGTGTGGCGTGGCTTGGATTGTCGGGTGCTCCTGACGAGAGGGGTTTTTGGCCCATTCTGGTGGGTGCTTTGATCGTCGGTACCTTGCTTTGTCGTGACTCATCCGGCTATGCGGAGGCGGTAGTCGCCGGAATGAGTCGTCCGATTGTCATGCTGATGGTGACCGCGTGGCTGTTGGCTGGTGTCCTCGGCTCCATCATGACGGAAAGCGGTTTTATCCATTCACTCATTGCCCTGGCCGAACGGATTGGCGTAAGCGGCGCCGGTTTCGTCGCTACGAGCTTTCTGATCTGTGCGGTTGTTTCGACCGGGACCGGCACAAGTCTTGGCACAATCCTCATTTGCTCCCCATTGCTTTACCCTGCTGGGGTAACCCTCGGCGCAACACCGGCAGTGTTGATTGGGGCCATACTTGGGGGAGCGACATTCGGCGACAATGTCTCACCCGTTTCCGATACCACGATCGCGTCGGCGACCACTCAGGGTGCGGAACTGGGGCGGGTGGTGCGAACACGTTTACGGTACGCATTGCCGGCGGCGTGTGTGGCGGTGATCGCGGCACTTGTGCTGGGTTCGTCCGGTGCGGCTTCGACATCAAATGCGGCTTTGTCGAACGGCTCCCTGGCTGCGCTCCCGATGCTCATGGTTCCCGCCATCGTAATCGGTGCTCTTTTGGCTCGCCGTCATTTGGTTGAGGGTCTGCTATACGGTGTTGCAGGAGGTGTGGTGTTGTCACTGTTGCTCGGTTTGATATCGCCAGGGGAGCTGATGTTCGTCGATACCGAAGCGTACATTGCGCGGGGGACCATCTTGTCCGGTATGGAGCGCGGTATCGGCGTGTCCGTGTTCACCATCTTGTTAATGGG
>JAZDDC010000337.1:0-3013 GCA_036679565.1 Gemmatimonadota bacterium | reverse complement strand
GTCCTCTATCTTTCTCCGTGACCTCTGTGGCAAACTCGACGCCCCTGCAACTACCAACGACGGTCAGTCCGCTCTGCGTTTTCGACAAAGGGCGGCCAACGGACATATGAAGACTCGAATACTGCTGACTCCAATAACACTCTGCCTGTTCGCGTTAGAATTGATCTCAGCCGGGGTTTCCGGACAGATCGTGGCGCAAGATGCGGAATTGACGTTCGATCTAGCGACCATGTTTGCCCTGGGCAATCTGCTACTCGATGAAAACAACGATGGGTTCCCTGACCGCCTCGGCGCAACAATACTCCTCTCCGCAGCGCCGACTCATGCCGAAACAGTGGCGGCCGCCGAAATCGCGGCACGGCTTGGTCTGGAAACCATGGCGTTGGATCTCCCCCTGCAACGAGGTATCGACCCGGATCGCATCGTCATCATCGTGGGTGTGAACGCACTGGAACAAACCGGGTTCACCCCCGAAGACGTAGGGTTAGACGTTCAGACAATCGACGCCGGTGTCGTCGCGACGTTGGAACGCGACGGATCGCGGTGGGTGGCGGTGGTCGGCACCACAGACGAAGCTCTCTTGCGGGCCGCACGTCTGTTCGCCGGAGAACTGCCACATGTCGGAAGCTTGTCAGATCCGTCCTTGACCGACATCGCACGGGACATGTCGGAATGGTTGCGCCCTGATACGCTTGTGACACCGTTCCAAGTCCGGTTTGTACGCGCCGTGATATCAAGTATGAACATGAACGTCACGCTGGTTGCTGACCTGAGTCACCCAAACGCAACGGTCACGACCCAAGCCATGGACCAGCTGGAAGTTTTGGCGCTTTCGCGTCGTAACACTGGAGCAACCGAGCCCGATTCGATGCCGCTTAGATACGCCGGGGTCACCGAGATCGTTACGAGGTTCGCCGGCACAACAGTCACGCTGCCAACACTCGCCAACCCACCTCCGCCCGGCCCTATGCCCGCGCGACCCGGTGCCGGCGCCAAGAAATCTCTTGACCTTTCCAATATGTATACTTCCGACGGGTTGTTGGGAGACAGCGATAACGATGAGATCTTGGATCGCATCGACGCACTCGTCATTCCCAGTGCAACGGCCACCGGCGTACCAGATTTCACGGCACGTCTTGGACTAGAAGCAACGGGCCTAACAATCCCGCTGTTAAAACGACCCGAAACAATCGAGGATGTCTCGAAACAACCCACGCTTGTGCTGTTGGGATACGACCACCCATTGATCGAGACGTTGACGGAAGAAGCAAAGGTGGATATCGACTCGATTCCCGCAGGTCACGGCTTGATCCAACTGGTTCCAAAGGCGTTTGGTGACAAACCCGCACTGGTCGTAACCGGATCGGATCGGTCCGGCGCGGCCATGGCTATCCGACAAGTAACGGAGATCTTCCCGTTTGTGACCGCGGCCGGGCCAGACGGACCGACTTTCGATGACATCGAATACGAACTGTGGGGGACTCTGTCCGGCCATACACCCGCAGGTCAAGCAGCTATAGGATTGTACAAGCTCGACAAAATCATAGACGAGTTATCCGGAACAAATATCGCGTCCGCGGAAATATTGATATCCCTTGAGAAGCCGGCCGAAGGATTGCGCGAGTTCGTGACAGCGCGAGCAACTAGACTTGGTTCTCCCAAAGTGTCCGTGACAATCGACAATCGCGACGTCCAAAAAGCGGCCACCATTTTCGACGAACGGTTCGACGTGCCGTCGGAAGTCGATCGCTTTTGGTCAGTATTCGAGAGTAGCGTCATGTCCACAGTCTCGACCGCTGAACCAATACGGATCGAGGTCAGACTTTCAGAAGGGCCTGAAACACTACAAGCCATTGCCACAGAGATCACACATCGTCTGATTGCCGCGGGCGCCGATCCAACGACGTTAGAGGTTCAAGTGTTGTCGGCGTTCAAACAGGGGTTCTCGTGGCTACGTGAATCCGTTGCCCCAAGGATTGCGGGCAACGACATCGGTGAAATCGTGGTGCAGTTCCTTCGCAACGACGCCCCAGAGGATTGGCCGCAACAGGCTATGCAAACACCACTGCGATGGCTCCACGAAATCTTTCCTATCGATGAGATATTGTCGGAAGACCTGACAATCGACCAGGATCGAATCCGTTTTGAAATGGTTGAGGAAGGACCGACGTACGCCGTGCGCGTAAGCGACCCATCGGGCATGGTACTCTTGGAAGACACGTTCGACCCCAAATGGGTCCTGCGCCCCTACTTCGATCGTTTCCAAGATTACGAACACGTTCGCGTAACAACCGGATGGCTACGAGCAACATCTGGGGAGCAAGTACTGGTCGATCAAAGGATCATCACCGACCCGGAGTGGTTTTGGGATTACTATCAAGCCGAAACGCTGCCGGCAATATACGACTACGTGATGGATCGACACGGCGGCAACCCCAGATGGGCCGGCCAAGATGCGCCATTTTTCGGCGAACTCCTCGTTGAATTGGAATTGAGCGAACCGGACTACCGGTTGGGAATCGACAATGAAATCATTGCGCCGATGGACGCACTGCACGAAGAGATCTACTTCGGGACGATTGAGTTTTTCCATTTGCTCGGTCGAAACGCACGGGGCCAGGATCTGACATATCCGGGCCGCATCATTCCGGTCGTGAAACCCACCACGGACAACGCGGCGGGACATGGCCGCGTGAGGCTGACGGGATTCGCAACAAGCCGCCCTGCCGTTGTTGTTCGCTACAAGACCACAAGCGGCCGCCGAGGGGAACGTAGACTTGATATCCCCAAGATTGCCATGGAACGACCGTCGCTCCGTAAGGCAATCGTAGGCCCCGAATCTCCCCGTTTCAAAAGGCTGGATTTCCGTGTTCGCGTCGATTCCGAGAACGACCGACGAGCGCAATGGCTACACCAAGCTCGCAGCGAGCGAGTCGATGCGACCATGTTGTCCGCGGAGCAAATATCGGCGACACTGACAAATCTTCACACGCTTCGTGAACGGGGCCTATAT
>JAZDDC010000336.1:0-6703 GCA_036679565.1 Gemmatimonadota bacterium | reverse complement strand
TGTTTGTCTCACGGAGTTACAACATTCCTTGGACTGTCGATCGCGAAACACTCGTCCTGGTGATGTCGTTTTCCGGTGGTACCGAGGAAACACTTTCGGCACTGAACGGCATCGCGACGAGTGATGCCCAAATTATCGTCATCACCGCCGGTGGGAAATTAGAGGAGATGGCCGTCGAAGCGGGCTACCCGATCATACGAATTCCCACGCACCGTGAACCCGATGGGTTTCAACCCCGTTGTGCTACGGGATACTTTTCAACCTATGTCACCCGTGTGCTCGATAGAGCGGGGTTCCTAACGGCCGGGCCAAGGACACTCCAGGACGTCGCCACATTTCTTCGTGGCCTGGATGTTAGGCCCGCCGCAAAGCGTCTTGCGGAATGGTTGGGGAACCGTATACCGCTCGTGTACACCGATCAAATGCATGAAAACTCCGTTGCACGCATCACGAAGATCAAACTCAACGAAAACGCCAAACTCCCCGCGTTCTACAACGTGCTACCGGAAGTAAACCACAACGAAATGATCGGTCTGTCCGGCGCCATCGGTGACTTCGGCCTGTTATATCTGCGCAATCCGAGCAGCCACGATCGCATTCAGAAAAGGTATCTGGTCATGCGGGATGTCTTCGAGAAACGAGGATTACATCACGTACGATTTGCGGACTGGGACCTACCGGGCAAAACACACGCCGATCGGGTATTTGCCGGCTTGGCGTTCGCCGATTGGTGGTCCTACTACTTGGCTTTACTCGGCGGGGTCAATCCCACGCCTGTCGCATTGGTCGAGGATTTCAAGACCGCTTTGACCACTTCCTCCGTCGAGATCCCCAGCGAATCATAGACCTCCTTGTAAGGCCCCGATTCGCCAAAACGTTCGAGCCCTACCACAACGCCTTCCAAGCCAACCCACCTATGCCAAGCCATTGGGTGACCGGCTTCTATTGCAACACGTACCCGTACCGTTGGTGGCAAAACTTCGTTCCGATAGGACTCAGGTTGTTTTGCAAAGATTTCCATGGACACCATGTTGACGACGCGGGTCGCGATTCCATCGGTAGTGAGCTGTTTCGCGGCTGCGACCGCGAACTCGACTTCTGAACCCGATGCCAGCACGATTGCATCAGGTGACTTTCCCGGAGGATCCATCAACACATACGCGCCGTGTGTCACACCGACCATCCCGTTGCGATAACCGGCCATGGACGGAACGTTTTGACGTGTCAGAATGATGGCAATGGGTCCGGCCGATTGCATTGCAATGCGCCACGACTCTACCGTCTCGTCCGCATCTGCGGGACGTAACACCGTGAGCCCGGGAATGGCCCGTAACGCTGCCAGCGTCTCAATAGGCTGATGTGTTGGACCATCTTCGCCCAGACCAATTGAATCGTGACTGAACAGGTAGATCGTGGGCAGCTGCATCATGGCGGCCAAACGAATGGACGGGCGCATATAATCGGAAAACACGAGAAAGGTGCCGCCGTATGGCCGCACACCACCGTGCAGCGCCATGCCATTCATGACACTACCCATCCCGTGTTCGCGAATACCGAAGTACAAGTTGCGTCCGCCCGGTTCTGATCTGGAAATGGCCGGAAACCCCTTTAACTCGGTCTTCACTGAACCGGCCAGGTCAGCCGAACCCCCGACAAGCTCGGGAACCGCCGTGCCGATAGCGAAGAGCGCTTGACCGGACGCGCCCCGAGTCGCCACAGCCTTGTCCGAGTCGAACACTGGCAGATCATTGTCCCAACCATCGGGAAGACGCCCCTCAAGCCGCCTCTCCAACTCCAATGCCTCAACAGAGAAATTCGCCCGGTACGCGGCGAAAGAAGCACTCCAACGATCTTGAACACCGCGACCACGCGTCACGCATTTCCGCCACTCGGCAAGCGATTCGTCCGGCACATGGAACGTGTCCTCAGACGGCCACCCTAGGGCGTTCTTTGTCAGTTTGACTTCCTCATCGCCAAGCGCGGCTCCATGCGCGGCGGCCGTGTCCTGCTTGTTGGGACTGCCGTAGGCGATGTGTGTCCGCAACACGATTAACGACGGTCGGGTGTCTTCGGCCTTCGCGTCAGCGAACGCACGATCAATTGCCGCGAGATCATTCCCGTCCTCAACCCGTAAAACGTGCCAGCCGTATGACTCAAATCGACTGGCGGCGTCTTCCGAATACGCCAAATCAGTCGAACCATCGATCGTAATACGGTTGTCATCGTACACACCGATCAATTTACCCAGGCCCAAGTGACCGGCGATGGATGCGACCTCGTGGGAGATCCCTTCCATCAAATCGCCATCGCTCGCAAAAAAGTACGTCCAATGATCGATGACGTTGTGGTCCGGGCGATTGAACACCGCAGCCAAGTGCGCCTCAGCGAGGGCCATTCCAACCGCGTTTCCGATTCCCTGACCCAGGGGGCCGGTCGTCGTCTCAACACCGGGTGTCACGCCGTGTTCGGGGTGACCGGGTGTTTTGCTACCAAGTTTGCGGAACCGCTTGAGATCGTCGAGGGACAGGTCGTAGCCGGTGAGATAGAGCAAACTATAAAGGAGCATCGACGCATGCCCGCAGGACAAAACAAACCGATCCCGATCGGGCCAATGCGGATCCTCCGGATTGTGCCGAAGGTGTCTGGTCCACAACACGTACGCGACGGGTGCTAACGCCATTGGGGTACCCGGATGTCCCGAATTAGCCGCCTGGACGGCGTCCATCGAGAGGGTACGAATTGTATTGATACAGAGTTGGTCCAGGGAAAGGGCGTTTTCAGTCTGGGGCAGCGCCACCGGCGAAACTCCGGGAAGGGTGTGGCGGGTTTAAATTGGCGCCGGAAAACTAACGCGCACATGCGGAACACAGTAGGACCAGTTCGCCAGCGCCCTACACCCCCTTATCATTCGTCGGTCGGACCTCCTTCACCCACACCCACAAAGGCATGAGCATGAGTGCAAACCCGTTCAATTCCCGGGCTACCCTGTCACTTCCGGACGGAGATGTCACGATTTATCGCCTGGATGCCCTGGCCAAGGCAGGCATGGTGGATTTGGACGCTCTACCCTTCTCCATCCGCGTGCTGCTCGAGAATGTCCTGCGGCATCACGGGCGGGAGGCCGTGGGTGATAAAGAGGTGGAATTGGTGGCCGGTTGGCAACCAACACCCGACCGCACGCTCGAGCTGCCGTTCATGCCCGGACGGGTCGTACTACAGGATTTCACTGGCGTCCCAGCCGTGGTTGACCTTGCCGCGATGCGCGATGCGATCGTCCGGTTGGGCGGGGACCCCGACCTCATCAACCCCCTCGTCCGCACGGACCTGGTTATCGATCATTCGGTTCAAGTCGATTTCTTTGGCTCCTCCCGCGCATTCACACTCAACGTCGAACGCGAAATGGAGCGAAATGCGGAGCGATACACATTACTCCGTTGGGCACAGCAGGCATTCCAGAACTTCAACGTGGTCCCACCGGGAACGGGCATCGTGCACCAGGTCAATTTGGAGTATCTGGCAGATGTGGTCCGCTGTGTGAAGCGGGACGGCATGGTCGAGGCCTTCCCTGACACACTCGTGGGAACCGATTCCCACACCACGATGATCAATGGCCTGGGCGTTGTGGGCTGGGGTGTGGGGGGCATCGAGGCCGAAGCGGTCATGTTAGGTCAGCCGTACTTCATGCTGGCACCGGAGGTGGTGGGGATGCGGCTCAGTGGGTCGCTACCGGCCGGATCGACCGCAACCGATCTCGTTCTCAGGGTTACGGAGATCCTTCGCAAACATGGCGTGGTGGGGCGATTCGTGGAATTTTTCGGACCGGGCCTGCCAAGTCTGGGGCTCGCCGACCGGGCGACCATCGCAAACATGTCGCCGGAGTATGGCGCCACGATGGGGTTCTTTCCCGTCGATCAGGAGACCTTGCGATATCTCGAACGAACCGGCCGGCCATCGGAGGTCGTCACACGGGTAGAACGTTACTGTAAAGAGCAGAATCTCTTCCACACGGCCGACTCACCCGATCCAAAATATTCCAGCGTTGTGGAGCTGGACTTGGGAACCATCGAGCCTTCAGTGGCCGGGCCACGCCGTCCGCAAGATCGGGTGGCGCTTGCTGAATTGGACGAATCCTTCCGCCAAGTATTGCCCAATCTCATCCCGGCGGGCGCGAGGCGCGAGGTCGGCGAACTGGACGGTTCGCAATGGGCAGGCGAGGGTGGACACAGTCCAACCGCGGTCGCGACACCGGTCCAAGTCGAAACTGAAATCGAATACGACGGGAACCGCTTTACGCTAACCGACGGGTCTGTGGTCATTGCGGCCATCACGAGCTGCACAAACACGTCGAACCCGTCAGTCATGATCGGCGCCGCCTTGCTGGCACAGCGCGCCGTTGAGAAGGGACTCACACGAAAACCGTGGGTCAAAACCAGCATGGCACCCGGATCAAAAGTGGTGACGGAGTACCTCAAAAGGTCGGGGCATCTCGGGGCGTTGGAAACACTGGGCTTCAATGTCGTGGGTTACGGTTGCACCACATGTATCGGGAACAGCGGCCCACTTGCTGAACCGATCAGTCGTGCAATCGTGGACCACAACCTCGTAACCGCGGCGGTGCTGTCCGGCAATCGCAATTACGAGGCACGTATCCACCCCCACGTTCGGGCCAGCTACCTGGGATCTCCCATGCTCGTGGTTGCTTACGCACTGACTGGCCGTGTCGATCAGAACATCGTCAACGAACCGCTGGGGACTGGGTCCGATGGGAAACCGGTTTATCTGAAGGACATTTGGCCCACCCAAAAAGAGATCAATGATGCTATAGCCCGCTCACTCGATCCCGAAATCTTCAAACAGGAATACGCATCCGTATTCGAGGGCACCAGCGCGTGGAAAAAACTACCCGTGCCCAAGGGTGGGCGTTTTGCATGGTCCTCGTCTTCAACGTACGTGGCGGATCCGCCGTTTTTCGTAGGACTCACGGACCAACCGGGCGCCCTAAAAGACATCAAGGGGGCAAGAGTCCTGGCATGGCTGGGCGACACAACAACAACGGATCACATTTCACCCGCCGGTGCGATCCCCATCGACAGTCCCGCCAGTACTTGGCTGCAGGAGCACAAGGTCCGACCGGTGGACTTCAACACATTCGGCTCACGACGTGGTCATCATGACGTCATGATGCGCGGGACGTTCGGTAACATTCGCATCAAAAATCGACTGGCTGACGGACAAGAAGGCAATTGGACGGTACACATCCCCACCGCCGAAGCCACGAGCATCTTTGACGCTGCCATGCGGTATAAGGAAAGTGCAACACCGCTGCTAATTTTGGCGGGTACGGAATACGGTACAGGAAGCTCCCGCGATTGGGCAGCAAAGGGCACGTCCCTCCTTGGCGTCGGCGCCGTCATCGCAGCAAGTTACGAACGCATTCACCGCAGCAACCTGATCGGTATGGGTGTTCTCCCACTTCAATTCCAAGATGGAGAGTCAGCCGATACGCTTGGTCTGTCCGGACTCGAGGAGTTCTCCATCACCGGCGTAGCCGACGGGTTGGAACCGGGCTGTACTGTACGCGTGACCGCATCGGACGATGGACAGGACGTCAGTTTCGACGCCATCGTCAGGCTAGATACAGGAGTTGAGATTGAATACTACCGGCACGGTGGGATTTTGCAGTACGTCCTACGGAAACTGAGTCAACACTGAGTCAACGTTCAACGTTCAACGCTCAAATTCAACTTTCAGCATCAACGCTCAACGTTCACCGGGCGCAATTAAGTTGAGCGTTCCGTGTTGTATGTTGATGCTGAAAGTTGAATTTGAGCGTTGAACGTTGAACGTTTCTCAGGCAAGAAACTCTTCAATCTCGTCCCACTGATCCATCGCATCATCGTATCCAAGCTCCATCAGGGGACCGACATAGGCGGGGTCGAACAACAAGTAACTGAGAAAGTCTGCCGACCCTTGACGCTTTCCACCCATCGAATTCACAATGCGTCGCATGGTCGGCGGCAATCTGGAAAAATGTGGTCGTGCCAAGGCGCCTAGGTCAACGGATGGGCGGATTACCAAAAGTTTGATGAAATCGAGACCCAATTCGCGGCGTTGATCGACCGTCATCAGCTTGAGAAGATCGTTGAGACGGTTCGCTCTTTCCGCATCCGTTTCCAAACTGTCCAAGAACACAGAATGAAAAAGCATCCCCATCACCTGCGCGGCGGACGGGTATTCGGGGGTTACAGCGGGTTCGACGTTGCTATGATTGAGATCTTGCGGCCGCATGGCGACGGCGAGGATACGCCTGGCACCCAAATGAATCGGTGGAGCCAATGGCGCCGCCTGCCGAACACTGCCATCTCCGAAATACTTCCCCTCGATTTTTACCGCCGGAAAGAGGATTGGGATAGCCGAAGACGCCATGACGTGGTCCCAGGATATCGTGGCTCGTTGCGCGCGACGCTGCGCCCTTTCCCACATCGGCAGGTCATCGACACCCTGCACAAACGTCACGGTCTCACCCGTGTCGTAACACGTGGCGCTGAGTGTCACGGCGCGCAAACGTCCACTTTCGATGTTCTTCTGAATTCCATCGAGGGGGATACGGGCACTCAGAAATTCGCGGAGCGGATCCATGTCCATCAGCCCTCGAACAACCGCGGGTGATTTCTTCCGTGGCACAATGCGGTGCGAGAGCCAC
>JAZDDC010000335.1:0-18058 GCA_036679565.1 Gemmatimonadota bacterium | reverse complement strand
CGCCACCTCCGCTAAAACTTGGTCGAATTCCTGATCGACGCCTACACCAGTGTACACAACCGATCCCTCGGCGTTCAACACAACCACATAGGACGTGGTCGGGGCTTTGAATGTGCGGACACCGCGACCACGCGCATCCCATAAAAACTCAAATGGCAAATCGTGTCGTTCCAGATGCCGCACGACCGATCGTTTCGTTTGACTGACAGCCACGGCTACCGCAATGAATTTGACACGATCACCATATTGCCGGTGAGCCGCGATTACTTTGGGTTCCAGCACCTTGCATTGTTCGCACCACGAAGCCCAAAATTGGATGAACATGGGTTGCTGCCCAACGTACTCGGCCAAATCTGCATCATCACCCGTCAGCGTTTCCAACACGATCGGTTCCACGATTGTGCCTACCGGCAGGCCAACTCCCTGCGCCGCTAAGATGCGTGGAGCCGCCAGTAACATCAAAACCATCACCGCTGCCAATAACTGCCTCATAACACCATTCCCACTTGAATGAAGTAGTACTCCGCCATCGCCAACATCAGTACACCTGCCGCTCTTTTTATCCACAACATCCACGAGCCAGACTGAGGTAACGCCGCCAAAAACCCTGACGATAAGCCGACAGCGACCAGCAAGGCTGTCATGCCCAGCGAAAATATAAAGAGGTACACAAACCCCATGGTTGCGCTTTGCGTGGTCGCCACCCAGGTCAGCACGACCGCAAACGCCGGCGCTCCACACGGCGCGGCCACTATCCCGGAACTTGCGCCAAGAACGAACACTGCAGGATAGGAACCACCACCCAAACTTCCCGCCCAAGCAATGAATTTCTGTGGCGCCGATACCGGAATCACATCCAACATCGCCAACCCGAAAATCAAAAGAAGATTACCGACAAGAAAACGGACCCACGGGTTTGCAGACACGGTCCCAAATAGGGTCCCACTCATGCCGGCAAGAAGCCCCAACAACGCATAGAACAACGCGAGGCCCATCGCGTAGGTGAGAGTGAGTCCGACGACCCGAAGTCGTTTGGGGTTCTCGCCCGCGCTTCCTGCCAATATTCCTGCGGTGATAGGAATCATTGGGTAAACGCAGGGAGTCAGACTGGTGACGAGGCCGGCGCCGAAGAGGGCGACTGCCGCCACGAAAGGACGTTGTTGGAGGGCCTCGGACAAACCGGGCGATTGAGCTATGGCAAGAGCTAACGACATTTAGGCAACTTGATTGATCCATCCGTTCCGTGCCATCCGGCCAACATCGTCCGGCGACGGATTGTTAAAGACGCTCCACATGTTCCACCAACGGTCGGGCGTGCCGCCGAGTTCCAACACTAGTCCAGTGAACCCGTATAACAGACAGACGCCGGCCAACTGGCAACGGCCTCATGGGCCCGCCAGCTGGACAACGAGCCTAGCAAACGTACGGATCGTCCTCTACGTTCGTACTCCTGAGACCGCGAACACGTTGTAAACCTACTTGAGACTCAATACTTACCGATGAGGAGCACTCCTATGTCCCTCCCGAGTTCGAACGCCGCGAGGCTTTGGATTGGACTCGTGGCGACCGCCAGCGTGATGTGTGCGCTAGCCACCCCAACCGCCGCACAGACAGCCAACCCACCGCGCCATTTCGCCATCCGCGACGCCCGGATCGTCACCGTGAGCGGCGAGATCATCGAGCGCGGTACGATAGTCATGAAAAACGGCCTGATCACAGCCGTCGGTGTAAATGTTTCAATACCCGCCGATGCGTGGGAAATCGACGGAGCCGGCCTCACGGTGTATCCTGGTTTGGTAGACGGTCTTTCGAACCTTGGGGTCCCAACGGCCCTTCGGGCTCCAAAAAATCCTCGTGGCCGCAGGGCGGCTGGTGGTGGCGGGCCACCAGGAGCGGACACCTCCAACGAAACACATTCATGGGGGCCCGAAGATCGGCCGGCCACATTCACGTGGCTAAACGCCGCCGATGAATTGGACCCCGAAGACGACCGTATCAGCGACTGGCGAAACGCCGGTTTTACCTCGGTGGTCACATCCCCTGAACGTGGCCTGTTTCCGGGTCAAGCGGCGTTGATCAACCTGGCGGGTGATCGAGCAACCGACATGGTTGTAAAGACGCCGGTGGCAATGCGGGTGAACTTCACTAAGGGATCGGGTTTCCCGGGTTACCCTGGCAACCTCCTGGGTGTTTTAGCTTACGTCAGGCAACTGTATTCGGACGCCGCGCACTACAGCAGCGCGTGGAGCATCTATGACCGCTCGCCCACGGGACAAGAACGTCCCACATACGATCGGGCGCTCGAGCCAATTCGCGACGCCGTCGCCAATCAAATGCCAACATTACTCCCGGCGACTTTCAAACGAGAGATCACGCGCGCAATCCGGATGGGTAGGGAAGTCGGCGTCAACACCGTGATTTACGGTGCGCACGAGGCGTATGCAGTCGTTGACGAACTGGCCGCGGCAAACGCGACGGTTCTCGTCTCATTGGATTGGCCACGTGCGGATGCCGATGGTGATCCAGACGCGGATGTTCCACTGGCCACGTTGCGCTTGCGCGATCGTGCGCACACTACGCCCCACCTGTTGCATGACGCGGGCGTTTCGTTTGCATTCTACTCAGATGGCTTGGACGATCCAGCCACGACACTGCGCAACGCTGCGCGTGCCGTCCGATCCGGACTGCCGGAGGACGCGGCTGTTCGTGCACTCACACTCGACGCCGCACGGATTTTCGGTGTGGACGATCGTTTGGGAAGCCTGGAAGTCGGCAAGATCGCCAACGTGATCGTGAGCCGCGGCAGTTTGTTCGATGCAGACCATCGGGTAACGCACGTCTTCGTTGACGGGCAAAAGTACGACGTACCGGAAACCGAGACCGTTGCGAATGCGAGGGGCCGACCTGGCAACCAGAATGACGATCAAACCGATGTGGAAGTAGACGACGGGCCGCCGATTCCAATGGTCAATGACCGGGGCCCCATCACCAACGCTCGTGTCACGTTGATCACGAACGCAACTATCCTGACGGTGAGCAACGGTACAATTGAAAACGGTTCGATCCTCGTGCGTGATGGTAAGATCGCCCAGATCGGACAAAACATTTCTGCTCCGTCAGGCGCACACGTCATTGATGCAACGGGCAAATACGTCATGCCCGGAATTGTAGATGCGCACTCTCACATAGCCGCCGACGGCATCAACGAGGGCAGTGTCGCCGTCTCCGCGATGGTTGGGATACAGGATGTTCTCAATCCGGAACACGTGGGCATCTATCGTGGTTTGGCGGGCGGTGTGACCTCGGCGAACGTCTTGCACGGTAGTGCGAATCCTATTGGCGGTCAAAACGCTGTGATCAAACTCCGTTGGGGAGCAGATGCCCAAGGTCTCCTGCTTGATGGGGCGCCGGCGGGGATCAAGTTCGCACTCGGAGAGAACACAAAACGGACACGCACCCCAGCGCGTTATCCAAATTCGCGAATGGGTGTCATGGACGTCATTCGTCAATCTCTCTTGGAGGCCCAAGCCTATCAAGAGGACTGGTCCAACTACGAACGGCAGGGTGGGGAAGGGAACCAAAACCTCATCCCGCCACGGCGCGACTACAAACTCGACGCGCTCGTTGAGATACTTGAGGGCACGCGACTCGTTCACGCGCATTCGTATCGTGCTGACGAGATCCTCCAGCTACTCCGTTTGGCAGAGGAATTCGGTTTCCGCATCGCAACGCTACAACACGTTCTCGAGGGTTATCGTGTCGCCGACGAAATCGCAGAGCATGGCGCGGGTGCATCGACCTTTTCCGATTGGTGGGGATACAAAGTCGAAGCGTACGAAGCCATTCCACACAACGCTGCCATCATGACCAACCGCGGTGTCGTCGTCTCCATCAACTCCGACAGTGGTGAAGAAATGCGCCACCTGAACCAAGAAGCAGCCAAGACCATGAAGTGGGGTGGGCTCAGCGAAGAAGAGGCGCTTCGTCTGGTGACGCTAAATCCCGCCATACAACTTGGGATAGACGATCGTGTTGGATCGCTCGAGGTCGGCAAGGATGCCGACATTGCCATCTTCAGCGACCACCCACTCAGCATCTATGCAATTCCTGAAATGACTTTGATAGACGGTCAAGTTTACTTCGACCGGCAAGTTGATATCGATCGTCGCGAGGCCTTAGAAAACGAAAAGGAAGCGTTACTTGAAAAACAACAACAAGGCGGGCGGAATCGCGAACGCGTGGTTACCGACATCGCAGATACCCCGGGGAGGTAACCCAATGCGACGCTTAACACACAGACTCCTGTTTGCCGGCGCACTCGTGGTGTTTCTCGCCCCACCAGCGTTGGCGCAATCGAGCACATACGCCATACAGGGTGGACGAATCATCACGCTCGCTGGTTCACCGATTCCATCCGGTACCATCGTTATCGAGAACGGATTAATTACGGCCGTCGGTGCCGATGTGACGATTCCAACCGGTGCAACCGTGATCGACGCAACCGGTTTGGAAGTGTACCCCGGGTTGTTCGACGCCATCAGTCGCATGGGGTTGACGGAGATTGGTGCCGTGCCCGTCACGTCCGACATGCGCGAGCTGGGCGACTACAATCCGCATCTCGACGCGGCCACCGCCGTACATCCGGCGTCCGAACACATTCCCGTCGCACGCGCCAATGGCATTACACACACCGTGGCTGCGCCAACCGGTGGTCAGGGTGGTTTGGCGGGGCAGGGGTCACTCATCAATCTCGATGGGTGGACGGTCGAGGAAATGATGATTGAAAAAGGTGTTGGCGTGGTCCTCACGTGGCCACGCCTCACCGCCGGCCGGCGATTCGGTGGGTTTGGCGGTGGACAAAGCCGGTCATTCAGCGAGAGGCAGGAGCAGTTCGACGAACACGTCCGGCAAGTTAGCGAATGGTTATCCGCCGCTCGACACTATTCCCAGTCGTTGGCAAACAACGCGGACACACGTCGAGACCTGCAACTCGAAGCGTTAGCTCGAGTGACAAGCCGAGAGATCCCTCTGCTCGTCGGCGCAAATACGGAACGGCAGATTCGCAGTGCGGTTGAGTTCGCTACCGACGAGAACGTCGATATCGTTATCACGGGTGGTACCGACGCTTGGAAGGTTGCCGATTTTCTGGCCGAACACAATGTACCGGTGATTCTTGGCGCAACACAGTCAATGCCAAGCTCGCAAGACGGATGGTACGACGAGGCATACTCGCGTCCGGCAAAACTGTACGCTGCCGGTGTCAAATTCGCGTTCGCGACGTTCAACGCGTCATCGTCGCGCAATCTGCCGTACGAAGCCGCCATGGGTGTGCCGTACGGTCTTCCGCATGAAGAAGCGCTGCGGGCGGTCACGATCAATGGTGCCGAGATATTGGGGTTTGGCGATCGGCTCGGCACGATAGAATCTGGCAAGATTGCGAATTTGATTGTTACCGATGGTGATCCGTTGACGATCCAGACGCACGTCGTTCATCTGTTCATCAACGGCGAATTGGTCAGTACCGACAACCGGCACCAAACGTCATACAAGAAGTGGAACAACCGGCCACGTCGGTCGGGAAACTAGTCACAGCACTCAGCAATCGTACGGCGCGTGGTCTTTCCGAACTGCGCGCCGTTTTCGTATCTATATCGTGTCCTTGAGGGTGACAAGTAGCCGGGCCAAGCCGTTACAAGATCCTAGTGGCAAGTCCGATCACCGCCAGTGCGGTTGTCGCCCATGGCAAGTCCGATCACCGCCAGTGCGGTTGTCGCCCAGAACACAAACGTCCATTTGATAAGGTCAACGCGCGCGGCGGCGCTTCGCGCTTCCATCTTGGTTTCAAGCTTACTCACTTCTTGCACAAGTCTGGCCGTCTGTTCCGCCAGGCGGACCTCTATCGTAGCGTTGAGGCCTGATGCTAGCTGATCGATCTTCGCGTTCAGGTCGGTCCCAAGCTGCCCAACCTTGGCATCTATCTCAGCTACGCGCTGCTCAAGCTTGGCATCGAAACGCGCGAAGTTGAGTTCGTTCGTCTCGCGAAGGTCGCGGCGATAAGTGGCATCCACCATGTTAAACCAATCCACGAATTCCTGGGCAATATCCTCGCCCAACTTTTCATAAAACTTGCGCGACAGACGCGCTGTTACTGGCATCGGCGGATTCTCCTCACGAGTCCGCCTACAGTTTAAGATACGCTCGGCACACTGAAGTATCCAATTATTTCGCAGAGTGCTCGGTTCCTGCAAAGTTTTCTCGGCATGTGCGCCGGCCCCTTCCTGACCATTCACGTTGTTCTGAATTGGCTTGAGGAAGCGGAGGTGATGTCCGCCACGAGCCGCGACTGATAATGTCAATACATACGTATTGACATTGTCACGTGTGGCCGTAAATTCGACGTCCATGACGACGAAGTCCCAACAACTCCAAATTCGAGTCACACCCGGGGAAAAAGCCACCCTGAAACGCCTCGCCAAACAAGTAGGAGAGGATGTCTCAATCTCAACGTACGTCCTTGCCCGGGCGCTCCCCCAACAACAACTGAGATTCGCGCAGCTCGTGACAGGACTCCAAAACTCGAAGAATCGTCGTTTTGCCCTTGCCGAACTCAACGACTTCTTGACTCGGTTGGCTCCATCTGAGTATCCAGATGCCGTCGATAAATGCGACCGACATGGGTTGAGCAGTTTCTCACAGAACTACTTGGCAGCCATGGTTGAGCGCGCCGCAGAAATGAAAAAACTCAACCCACCGAGTTGGGTTCACGATGTCATGCCGCTCGATGAACCGTGGTTTGCGACGCGATTGAAGAACCTCCGCTTACATCTCATCCGAGCTGCGCCGGTCGCCTTCAAGCGGCGCAATCTGTTTGTCGATTCGAGTCTAGGCGATCGGGTGTGAGGGAACCAAGCGCGTGGAACTGACGAAAGCAGACATTCTGCGCCTGTTACACCTGCTGAATGAAGAACTCGGCGTGCTGGAAGTGGAAGGAGAAGTGTACCTCGTGGGCGGCGCCGTCATGTGTCTTACACTGAACGCTCGGCAATCGACTAGGGACATCGACGCGTTCTTCAAACCCACTCAGGTTATTCGCGAAGCAGCCGTTCGCATCGCGGCGAAGGCGAATGTTCCGGACAATTGGCTCAACGACGCGGTCAAGGGATACCTGAGCCCAAAGGGCGAGTTCGCTGATTACCTCGACCTGAAACACCTTCGTGTATTCGTCGCGAAGCCCGAATATCTCCTGGCAATGAAATGTGCTTCGATGCGGCTCGGCGAGGAGTTCCACGACCTGGACGACGTCCGCTACCTCCTGCGCTACCTCAACGTCAACAATTCCGAAGAGGCCATGACCATCGTTTTGCACTATTACAGTCAGATGCACCTCTTGCCCAAAACGCGTTTGGCCCTGGAAGAACTGTTGGGTTGAAGGGGCTGACTCGCATAGAGCCAACTTCAACAATGTTGGCTAGATTATTTCATGTCAGATCGTCGAAAACGCACCGGATGCCACCCATCGACACTGCTCGGTTCATTCATTCCCGCCGTGTTAGCGGCTTGGTCATGCGGTACAACCCCAACCGACCTTGATCGCGAGGTGCGGCTCTCAATCGATGGGGCCGACACGCTGAGTTTTGGTACCGTGGCCTCGCAGGTTCAACTGACAACAACAATCTCCGTGTCGGAGGGCGATCTGCCGCCCGTTCGTTGGCGATCCACCTCGAGCGGTGTCGCAACGATTTCCGAAAGGGGCCTGCTCGTATCGGCCGGCGATGGAACGACTAAAATCATCGCATCCGCCGATCAAGCATCTGATACGGTGATCGTCGTCGTGAATCAGATACCGGTACAGCTCAGCTTCAGCGTCGAGCCGGCCAATGCCGCGGCCGACATTCCTTTTTTCTTTCCTGTAACGGTTTTCATCACGGACAGTAACGGAATCGCGGTGCAACGTGGGAGTGAACCCATCACCCTGCAGCTCGGTCAGAATCCGGGCGCCGCTTCGCTGACTGGCACCACAACCAAAAGTGCCGTGAATGGGTTGGCCATTTTTGACGGCCTCGTACTGGACGCGCCGAGTTTTGGCTACACACTAGTAGCAACAACGACGGAACTTTCGTCATTGAGCATGCCGTTTGACGTTTTGGCCGGTCCTGACGTCGTCCACTTCCGTAACACCGGCGGGCAACCGGTCGGCGCTGTGTTAGACGGGCAGAGCACGCAATTCGTAAATGACTTTTCAACTATCACGACGGACTCAACTGTCGTGACGGTCATGGCAAACGCACCGCGTGGAGATGAAATCGTCGCTTTCACCGAAGGTAGGCCACCTGAGATCTTAACCACGCCGCTGTGGACTACCAGTATCGACACGGTGACCGTGACGTTTCGGGACACCATCAGTATTTCCGTCACGGCGTGGATCGTCGCAGGCCCGTTTGACCAGTTGAGGATGCGCGCCATCAACCAATCCGCCACGACCGCAGCCGTCTGGGCCGCCGAGCGAATGGGGATCCAGTTTGGCGAATTTGAAATCATCGACGCAACCGGTGACCCTGACGCAAGTCAGCTGCAAAGCACAACCCAATGCAACCAACGGACACTCGCGCAATCTGCCATCGGTACACGCACGAATCGCATCAATGTGTACTACGTAGGTATGGTCGATAACGGTCGCGACCGCGGATACTCATGTGGTGACGTCATCTTCATGGCGGACCGCTCGGGACACGAACTCCTCGTACACGAAATCGGGCATTCATTTGGTTTGGGACACATTAACGATCTCCCGGGGTATGATCGTACGAACGTGATGCACAGCTCCAGCAGCGTGCGGGAGTTTCTCACCGAAGGCCAAGTGTTCCGCCAACACTTCAACACGGGTTCGGCCCTGAACCTTCTCTACTCGGTTCAGCCCAACGGTGTCCGCCAGTGTGGCCCGTCCTCTCTCACTGACCGCTGTATGGAGCTGGTACGACGACTATGGATAGACGGAACCTTTCCACCAACCCAATGACATCCTCGCGATTGCACATCAGACAGTGCATGACGGCTGTGACGATCACTCTTGCAATGATTGGAACGCCTGCCGGAGCCCAACAGGTCGAATTGCGGTCACGGGTCATACACTGGCTGGAGACAACATGCGGCCTTCAGAGCGAATCGGCACAACCGTCGTCGGTGCAAGCACTGGGTCAACGCGCCGTTCCGTTGTTCGTAGATGCTTTTGACGCAGGGCCGGACGTGCGCACCCTTGAGCAAATACGCGACGCGGCGGCACGGCGTCACGGGCGAATCCAAAGTCTGTTGGATAATGGAATGTCGTTCGGCTTGACCCAGGAAGATCTCGCAGCGCTGCAACTGACACAACGCAACGACTACGTAAGCCAAGCCGTTGGTGACTTCGTTTTCGCGTACGAAGATGCAGCACTCCGCGCGGTTCGTGTTCTGGATGGAACTGACAGCAGGCAGTTCCTGCAACGGGTCGCAGACGATGACACATCGTCCCACGCCGACACTGCACGTAGGCTGCTGCGGGGACTCGGCGGTTGATACCGCACCGTAGGTCGTGCGGCAGGGCGTACTGAGGAGCTCGTTATTGAAAACGCTATTGGTCGCACGCCACGCGAAATCAAGTTGGTCGGAAGCCAACCTCTCGGATTTCGATCGCCCGTTGAACAAACGCGGTCTGCGCGATGCACCTCGCATGGGGCGGTTCCTCCGGGATCAGAGGATTCAACCCGAGTACTTAGTTGCGAGCCCCGCCAAACGCGCGTGGACCACCGCCCAGTTGATTGCCGCCGAATTCGATATTGCCGACTTCAACATCCACGCGGAACCTAACCTTTACGGCGCCGGTGTAGCGGATACAATGCACATCGTACAATCGTTTGCCGACCAATGGTCAACCGCCATGATCTTTGGCCACAATCCCACCACAACATCATTCGTAAATTGGTTAACGGACGCAGACATCGACAACGTGCCAACATGTGGCGTGGCCAACATCGCATTACCCACCAATAGTTGGGCTCGTCTAGGCGAGGTAAAGGCCGAGCTTGTGGCTTTCTATGTGCCTAAAGAGTTGCCTGACTGACACCCGTGGGCTTCTGAACCTCGCGCTGTTTGTGCCAGCGGTAGAGAACCACCGCCACACCAACGGCCATTATCCACGCCGTGCCAACCTTCATGAGACCACCCGCCAGTTGTTGATCGTCCATCACGTGAATCGATCCGATGGGTGGCGCCAACTCGTACGTCGCGTACGCGGGATACTTACTGAAAAGCAACAGCGCAAACGGCGGCCGTACGAGCACAACGTTGAGAGCCAGGTACGCCACCTTGAACATCGCCGAGAATCGGGGCCATTCTGGCACGGGTGCAATGACGGACCACCAGAACACGAGACCGGCCGCGAGCCACGTCATATCCAGAGCAAACGAGCCCACCTGCGATAGCATCATCACATCCACAACACTTGGCCAGTGCGTGACCGTCATCACGACATTGAAGAGAAGAAACGCCGCGACCGGATGAGTGAGCGCTTCGAGGGTTTTCAGCACACGCGTGTTCTTGCGCATGCGGACGAACGCCTCGGGCGGAATCCCCAACAACAATAACGCCGGGGCAGCAACACCAACGAGCAAATACTGCAGCATGTGAACGCTGGCGAGGTACGACACGCCCAACGGCCCCAAGGGCCAATCGAGGGCTGCCCACAAAAGCACCAGTCCACTCACAAAATAAATTTTCCGACGGGCATCGAGGAGTGTGGGCTCGTAGCGCCTAACCTGCCAAAAGTATCCCGCTCCAAGTGCGCTGATAAAGAGCCAGACACCTACATATGGCTGCCATGCCCACGTCCACGCCGTGTTTTGTACCGAACACCACCACCGCATGAACTACCGCCACCGTGTTGACAATGGCTTCATCACGATGAGGTGGGGGAGGGAACTTCGTTACCCGCAATCCAAACAGATGAAATGGACCTGGTGTTCACGATGGCATCCAACGGATCTTCGTTGAGTACGACAAAGTCCGCCCACTTACCGGTTTCAATCGATCCAATATCCGGCGCGCCAATACACGAAGCCGCCGTGGACGTGGAGGCCACGATGATTTCCATTGGCGACATTCCAGCTCGTTCCATCATCTCCAGCTCGAGGTGTTCGAAGTAGCCTTGAAAACGCCCAGGTGGTCCCGTGTCGGTTCCCATCGCCACACGAACACCCGCCTTCGCCAAAGCGTACAGGTTCGCGGACGCGATCGCAACACCGGCTTTGTATGTTTGCGCACTGGATCGCTCCCGTACGGCCGACTGATAGTCCGGATCACGCAGCTGATCTAACACCTGTGGATCGACTTGGCTGAGGAAGAACGGATCTGAAAAGAAGTCCGGTTCGTTTTCGTATACGTAGGTGGATAGCTCGCGAGTCAACGTCGGTGTGTAACAGATGTTACGTTCCCGCATGGCGTCAATGAACTCTTGATCCATCGGTACATCGCGCACGCTATGCACCAAGAAATCAACACCCGCATTGACGAGGGCTTTCGCATCGGCGAGGTAGTAGAGGTGAGCGGCAACCGGCAATCCGTTTTCGTGTGCTTGCCGCGTGACGGCGGTGAACACACTCTCCGGCATCTTCGCAATCGACCCAAGGTTATCGTCAACACGCATCTTGATAAAATCGACGCCCAAGGAAGCGTTCCGTTCCACCAGACCGGTGGCAACTTCCATGGACGTGTCAGCGATGACATCACCGGCAACGAAGATCCGACTCCGATCAAGCCCGGCATCGTTTTGGGCGTCACGGAGGGTAACGGCCTCGGCTTGGTCTCCGCCCAGACTGTTGACTGTCGTCACACCGTATCGCGCGTAGAGACGTAGTTGACGTAGAAGGTTATCGGTATCGTAATGTCCGGTTTCCAGACCCCGTGTGCCACCAACGTGTCCATGCGTATTGATCAATCCGGGAATGACGGTCTTGCCGGATAGGTCAATGATCGTTGCACCCAAGGGCACGGGCACGTCACCGGCATTGCCGACCACATCGATGATTCCATCCCGAACGACAATCACCGCGTCCTCAATGGGTTCGCCGCCATTGCCGTCGATGAGCCGTGCTCCCGAAAAAACCGTTGCCGGTGATTCGTTGCCATTACAACCAGCGAATATTCCAAGAAATACCAACCATACAACCAGTGCGTTTCGCATACTCAATACAACTCCGAATCTTGTTGTTCCATACCGCTTCTCATCCACCCAAGTCCACGACACGTAGAAAGACACGATCGATCGTGCCACCTTCCAAAACCGAGTCCACTACGTCCATCCCTGCAGTTACCTCTGCGAATATTGTGTAGTTATGATCCAAACGAACGTTGTCTACCAAATTGACGAAGATTTGACCATCACCGGTATCGCGGCCACGCGTCGATAAACCAACGGTGCCACGCCAATGCGCCCGGGAGGTCAATTCATCGCGCGAGTACGGACCATCACCCACATACTCGTTTGCTCCCATACTTCCGCCTTGAATTACGAAGTTAGGTGCCACCCGATGGAACGTGAGACCGTTGAAATAACCCGATTCAGCCAGCCGGACAAACCGGGCCACGTTGGTGGGCGCATCGAAAGGCCGCAAACGAAGGTCGATGGTTTGACCACCACGCATGTGCAAGGTCACAATCGTGCGTTCCCATCCACGTAATTGCGCGACTGTTGGCAATGGCGACGATGGCAACCGTACGGGTTGCGCCGACACATCGTTGTCGAGCCAACGACTCATGATGCTCGCGGCGGAATCTGCGATGACCGGGTCAAAGTCGGAAAGGTAAAGACGCAGATCGCCGGCATGGCTTGGCGATCCGAGTTCACCGAGACGTGAAATAATCGCCTGGCGCGGATCCCGAGAAGTTTCTTTTCCATCAGCGGTCACACGCGTCATTGCCGCAATCAATGCCGGTACGGCCTCGGACATCTTAACGCTGCCTTCCAGCGCCTGTGCGGCGGTCATGACGAGTTGGTAGTCGGGCGTCGTGAGGTTTTCGATGTACACGCTATCCGCATCGTGATCCACCGTGGCCTTCAACCCCGTGATGGCCGTTGTGCGAACATTCCAATGATCGTCGGTGGCAAGGCGGTAAAGAGCTGACACGTCATCGAGATGTACAGCGGCTCGTGCTGCGTACACGCGGACTTGCCATTGCGAGTGCGTCGCAAAACGTTCGAATACCGGGCGGGCCAAATCAGGTGCCACCTGCGAAAGCGCTACGAGCGCATGGGCCGGGTAGTGCCAGTTATTAACCGGTTGATCCGATGCGGCGGGAAGTGAGGCGGCCATTTGAGTCAGGATTGGCGAAACGTCGGCCGAATCGCAATTCGTGGCCATCAGATCAACGGCAAGTAACCCCACGTGCGGATTGTCGTCACCCACGACATCGGTCAGTGGTACACAGCCTTCGGACACTTTCGTAAAGCGACCAAACATCCGGAGGATTTCGTAACGCACCATGGGCGAGGCGTCGTGTGGCGCCTGCATAATCAAACTCGCGCGGTCCTCGGCGTCATCGAGTGACGCAGCACCCAACACCGCCAACCGTCGCACCCCATCATCCGAATCCTCGAGCGCCGTTGCTAATAGACCTCGACCTGCTTGGCCACCGTTTGCGAGCGCGGCCAGGGCCATGCGCCTGACCCGGGCTTCCGGCGCCGCGCCGGAACCACGGACCCAATCTTCCAGTTGGTGCGCCGCCCGGTCCGATAGATGGAATCCCAGGCGGCGTTGTTGTCGCACCAACGATTCGAAACCGCGCGCCACCAACAGCGGGTCGCCATGAGGCGCGGCGGTCAGTATGTCGCTTTCTGCGCGATTCGCCGCATCGACTGACCCATACGAGAGTCGGCCGATTGTCTGTGCGATGGCACCGATCACGTCCGGGTCAGTTTCGACAGCGAGCCGTTCGGCGAGCACGTGATAGGCCGATTCCGAGCTAGCCCCAAAGACGGACTGGCCAACCGCGTTGGCCGCGGTGGCGCGAACTTCAGGATCGGATGAGGCGAGCAAACCGGTGAGATGTTCGAGCCAATCGGGGCGTTCGGCCCGGCCCAAGGCCCGCACAGCGATTCTTCGCGTCAACGGGTCTATGGATTTGGCCCCAGCGACCAATTGTCCTAGGGTTGCTGGCCTGCCGTCCCGACGGTCATCCGCCTCAATAACGGCTTGAAGTAGCTGGTCTTGTCCTTGCAGGGCGGGTCTGAGCGCCAACGTGATACCGGCGAGGCTCACAATAGCTACGGACATCCCCAGTCGTACGGCAAACATCCGGGGATTATGTTCCGCATTTGCGGGTCGCGCTAGGCGCGACTGTCTACGTATTCTTTAAGAACCCTTAACGCCTCGCGGTGCCACACGTGCAATCGCCTTCTACATCCGCCGGATTTGACGTCTTTCTAAGCTATGCCCCAGATGAGCGGGACCTTGCGGAGTCCGTCGCGGACGCACTCGTAGAAGCGAACCTCAAGGTCTGGTTTCGAGAACAAGAGGTGTTCGACTATGAAGGGATCGCGGTAGGGATCCAAAGCGGTCTCAGCCAGTCGAAGTTCCTGTTGGCGCTCTACTCGGCATCCTACCCCCGGCGCCGCTCCTGTCAAAGCGAACTGACGGCGGCCTATCTGGTGGGGCGCCGCGAGGGCGGTGTTGGAAACAGACTGCTCGTGGTAAACATGGAGCGTGATTCGAGCCACATTCATCCGCTCGAGTTACGTGTTGAACATTTCGGAAAAATCAGCGGGCGCACAACGCAGCGTATGCGAGAACTCGCCGCGCGTGTCAAAGACCGCGTAGCACGGGTCACCAAACCACTCGGCGGGGGCGGGGGCCTAGCGCGTCCACCCTGGCACGGCAGCTCTGCGAAAGGATACGACCGGTTCTTAGGGCGTTTCCCGGAGATGTGGAAAGTTCATGACGCGTTGTGGCAGCCGTCCCGCGATGAATCGGTGGTTCCGCCAATAGCGGTCGTTCACGGACCACGCGGGATGGGCAAGACCGCGTTTGTCGAAGAGTATGCCCTGAGGTTCGGACCGGATTATCCCGGCGGTATTTTCTGGCTTCGGGCCTACGGTACCGAGCATGGCGAAACCGGTTTGGGACCGGACGAACGCGAGGCTGAACGCGATCGCCAAATCCGCGAAATCGCCACCGATTTGGCTCTGATTACCACCGACCGTAACCCTGCCGCAATACGACAGGCGTTGGGTGATGCCCTTGGTCGTCGCAAACAGGCCTGTTTGTGGATCCTTGATGATTTTCCACGCAACATCGATCGGCACGGTTTGAAATCGTGGATCGGACCACATGAGTTAGCTCGGACCATAATCACGACACGATGGGACGAGTATGCACACGTCGCGGCGTCGGTTCGCATCGACAGCCTCGACACCGCGGCAGCACACGATCTGCTTACCCAACGCCGGGCGCCCGGGGAGACGAAAGAAAAACAGTCCGCGCGCACGATCGTTCGGCAAGTGGGAGGACATCCGTTGGCACTTGGCGTCCTCGCTGCATTAGTCGATCCGGAAACCGGCAACCTATCCTACACCGACGTCAAGCAGGGATTATCGATGGACTCTGAGGCAACACGGGCTGTTGCCGAATCGCTTGGCAGTCATTTGCCGGAAGGACACGTACAGTCAATCGCGAACGCGTTGATTCGTACCGTCTCGCAACTCAGTGGTGCGGCACAGGATTTCCTGCGTTTGGCGGCAACCCTCGCGGCCGCGCCGATCAATGCCTCGTTCTTCGCCAGCGTGCTTTCGAAGATTTCTGAGCAACCCATGTCTACCGACGAGGCGCTCGAGGCCATGCACGCATGTGACGCGCGCGCACTCACCGAAAAACCCGGTGAAGAATCGCACTCCGCGAGCGTCCATCGACTCGTTGGACAGGTCGCACATCAAGTCGATCCGCGTCCCGCGCGTCTTCAGCTGTTGCGTGCCGCGGCAATCACAACATTGATGGATCACTTGCCGGAACGGTACGACCCGACGGGATATTCGTCACTTGGCTTCGAAGTGGTGCATACGCGGGAACTCGTGCGCCGAGCGTATACTGTTTCAGATGTTGAATTGCTTGGACGACTGGCCCGGTACGATCTCGTGCGTGGCGCATACGCGGTGGCTGAACAACTCTTCGAGCGACGACTGGAAACGAGCAAGGACCTCTACGGCAATGGCGACCCCAGAACAGCAAACGCCTTGAGTCATCTGGCTGGCACATGCATCGTCACGGGAAATTTGGATCGCGCCGCGGTCCTCCATGAAGAATCCCTCGACGTGCGGAAACAAAACGCCGATGAACGTAACGTATTGCTCTCCATCGGAGATTTAGCCGCCGTGCGTTTCGCACAGGGTCGGCTAGCCGATGCACAGCGGTTGCAAAAGGAAGCGTTGGAAATCAGCTTCCGTGTCGAGGGTGACCAACATCCACAAACTACTACGGCTGCGTGGAATCTGTTTTTGACGTTGGACCGCATGGGCGATGAAACCGGGGCCGATACCGTGCGCCGTCAGCATCTTGGCTGGCTCAACGATGCCAAGCCGGGAGACATTGCAACCGCACAAAGACGCATTCGCGAGTTAGTAGCGCGTTAAGTTATTTAGCCGGACGCAACCTCAACGCATGGCCAAGGCCTCACGTACAACCTGATGTCACACCCGCAACCCTGAGCGAATGTGACGCTCCCAACCCTATTCCAATTTCCGGAGATCGATCGTATGCGTGGTCCTTCGACTTGTGCTGCGTTCCTCTTGTCGTTCGCCGCTTCCGTCTGCCATACCGCAACGGCGCAGCAATCGATTCCAACACCTGAATCGGTCCTCGGGTTTCCGATCGGTGCAGATTTTCATCTTGCATCGTACGATCAATCCATCGCCTACTTTCAACAGCTCGCGGCAAGCAGTGACCGCATGCAGCTCGTGGAAATCGGACGCACGTCGGGCAACTTGCCGTGGTACATCGCACTGATATCGTCGCCGGCCAACTTGGCCAACGTAGAGCGTTATCGCGACATCGCACAACAGTTGGCCCACCCGGAGCACCTCGACGATAACGCGGCCCGTGTTTTGGCAAACGAGGGTAAAGCGATCGTCCACATTGATGGAGGTCTCCACGCTACGGAAGTTGCCCACGCCCAGCATAACATTCAGCTCGCCTACGACTTGGCAACGTCCAACGACGACCCGGAGATTGCAGCCATTTTGGAGAACGTCATTTTGATTCTCTGGCCGTCAATCAATCCCGACGGTCAAAATATGGTTGCGGCATGGTATGAATCGAATGTCGGTACATCGTTCGAGGTGTCACCGACACCGTTTTTGTACCAGAAGTACATCGGCCACGACAACAATCGTGACGGTTACATGATCAACATGATTGAGTCGCGTGTCACGACCCGTGTAGTCCGCCAGTGGGAACCGCAGATCCTCTACAATCATCACCAATCCTCCCCGTTTCCAACACGGATCTGGATCCCACCGTTCGCGGAACCAATTTCAGAATACGTCCACCCGCTGATGTGGCGCACGGTCAATCTCATGGGAATGGCAATGGCGCAGGCGCTGGAGGAACGAGGACAAAAGGGCGCGGTACACATGGGGACCGGATTTGACAATTGGTATCCCGGTTTCATGGATCACGCTAACAACTTCCACAATGTGGCATCCTTTCTCACCGAAACGGGTTTGTATCGATACGCTACACCGCACTTTTACACCATCCAGGACTTTCCTTCAGCACGCCGGGATTTGCGGCCACAGTCATTGTATTCCAGTCCCTGGGAAGGGGGTTGGTGGCGACTCCGCGACGCCGTGGATTACATGTTGACAGCGTCAATCTCCGTGCTCGACGTCGCGGCAAAATACAAAACGGACATCCTGTACAATCGTTATCAGGCGGGACGCGATGTCATTCAGCAGTACACCGACAACCCGCCGTACGCGTATTTCATTCGACAACAACAACGCGACCCGATGGCCGCCGTTGAACTGTTGCGACGCCTT
>JAZDDC010000334.1:0-7553 GCA_036679565.1 Gemmatimonadota bacterium | reverse complement strand
GCCGGACGCGGAAGCAAACTACCTCTTGTCGTGCGGGACACGGTGTGGAAGACCGCACTTGTTGGCGGTTTGGTGAGCGCCACCTTGCAACACACCGCCGGTATCCGCCCGTGGGTCGGAGCATCGCAAACCACCGCACAAGAAGTCGGCGCCATAGCAAATCCCAAGAATACACACACGCCAATGCCACCGTTGGTTGCACAGAGACCGGTTAGCATCGAGCATGTACCGGCCGCAACCGGGGATGATGTCATAATCCAAACACCGGCTACCGCACAGAACCAACCAACCACACCCACGGATTGGCGCATCGTTTTTCTGACCATGTGGATCCTCGGCGCAACGATCGGTTTGGTGCGGTTGGGACTCGCCCGCGTGGGGTTGCAACGTATCCTTGCCGCGCGTAGCATCGTCACAGAACTACCATTACTGACTGCGTTAACCGAGCTTCGACATCGCGCACGTATCAGTCGGCAGGTGCATCTCACTCAGTCGGAGAAATTGCCGGCCGCGGTGGCGCTTCGTGACGAGATTTGCATGCCAGCGCGTGTGTTTTCGGAACTCTCGCTCGAACATCGCAAAGCGATGATGGCCCACGAAGTGGCACACATTGCGCGACGGGACAATACGTGGCTCAACCTATCGCTCATCATCGAGCGTGTGTTCTTTTTCCAGCCGTTCAATCGGATCGCTCGGCAACAGTTGCACGAGATCGCAGAATTCTTGTGTGATGACTGGGCCGTTCATTACACCGGGCATCAACTGACGTTTGCCGAGTGTCTGGCAGAAGTTGCCGCGTGGGTTTTACCAGGAAATCCCATCTCGGCAACCGTACCAAGTTTCGCGCATCAGCGTTCGCAACTCGTGCGGCGTGTGGAACGCGTGTTGGCGCCACGCACCGCCACTGAATGGGGTCGCGGACGCGTTCGCGCGATAGCCGCGACACTCAGCCTGTTGGTCTTTGGGCTGTCGGCGCCAGGATTCGCAATCGTAGATGCAACACCGGAACGCACCGACGAACCACTCGGCGAATCGTTCGTGACACCGTTGCCAGTCTCACGCGAAGAAATGGTGCAGGACACCAAGCCCCCGAGTCAATCTTCGGCAGTTATCCCGCCGACGACACTCCGTTCTCAACTCGCCGCCGTGGTAGACGTGTCGGTCGCGGAGGCAATAGTTGGAGAGCCGGTTCTTGCCTCAGGACGCGTGAAACAAGACACAATAGACGTTAGGATCGTGCGCTCGCTCGTCAACGCATTGAACGACTCCGACGCGGGTGTGAGACGTGAAGCGGTCCGCGCACTGGGCCAACTCCGAGCTACCGCCGCGGTACCGGCGGTGGCCACGGTACTTCAAGACGAAACGGTCAGTTTGCGCCGTGCCGCCGCGTCGGCGTTAGAGCGAATGAGAGACACACGCGCCCTACCAGCATTGACGAACGCATTGCAAGACGATTCCGCATCAGTCAGGATAGACGTGCTCGGTGCAGTCGTCGCAATCATTCGCAGTCTCGAAGACGATCAACGCACACCCCATCGAACCACGGTCGGACCAGCGGTTGCCTCGCTCTTGGGAGATCCAGATGCTCGGGTCAGACGACGAGCCATCTCCGCGGTTGTTTCGTTGCGTTTGTCCGGGAGTGTGGGCGCACTCAACACGCTGACGCAAGATGCTACACCGTTGGTGCGTCGATCCGCGCTTGCCGCATTGGGAAGAATGGGTGACTCGACGCACGTGCCAACGTTTGTCCGAGCACTCTCCGATTCCGTTCCCGAGATTCGGGTCGTGGCACTCGGCGGTATTCAAAAATACGCAAAGGTCGTTCGTCTGTCGGCGTTGACCGCAGCATTGCAAGACACCAACGCAGAAGTTCGCCGAGCGGCTGTGGCAGTGGTCGCACGCAACGGCGGTTCCGGCGCGGTCGCGGTTTTGACACCGTTGGTTCGCGACCAAAGCACGGAGGTTCGTGTGACAGCCATCCGCGCACTCGGTAGCCTCGGTGATCGCCGGGCCGTACCGGCTATCGCCGCCGCGATCACTGACAGCTCGTCTGATGTTCGTGAAATAGCCGTTCGGACACTTGGCGAACTCAGGGATTCGAGCGCGTTTGACGCGGTGAGGTCGTTACTAAACGATCCCTCAGCGGAGGTCCGCGTCCACGCAATCCGATCTCTTGCGCGTGTGGGAGGTGCCCGGGCGGCTGATCCGGTGCGCCCCATGTTACAAGACTCCAACAGCCAGGTACGCGAATATTCAGCTCGTGTACTCGGCGCGTTGAAAGACCAAGCAAGTGTTGGGGCACTCATAGAGATACTGTCAGACACCGACGCGGATGTTCGCGAGCACGCGGTTCGGGCACTCACGGAGATAAAGGCACCGGCGGCAATTGACGGGATGATCATCGCACTCGGTGACGACAACTCAGACGTGCGCGAACATGCCGTCCGTGGACTTGCGCAATTCAACGACACGCGTGTGGTGGAGCCGTTGATCGCGGCGTTACAGGACGGCTCGTCCGGTGTGCGAGGCCAGGCCGCGAACGCCCTGGGCAGACTACGCGATCCCCGAGCACGCGACCCGTTGATCGCAGCGACGGAAGATCCCGACGCCGGTGTACGACGCGCCGCCGTGCGCGCACTCAGTCGAATTCGATAAGGCGGGGTTATCGCACATGCACATTCGAGACACAGAAGTGAGATCGCCGGCTAGATGGTTCTCCACTGTCGCAGTCCTGAGCGCAACTTTGATTGGCGGCATAGTCGTCCGCGCCGAAACCAATGTCGCACAAGACAATCACGGAGCGACCATTCTTGCGGCGGCGCGAACCACGGACCCGGCTATCTGCCAAATCGTTTTGCACTCATTGCGGAACTTTTATTCTAGTTGGTCCACACCCATGATCGAGGACTTGGGTACCGACACAGCGGCAAATGATGCAGCGCGTTGGGCAACAAGTCGCATCACCGACGCAAGTGCTGTTCCGATGCTCACAAACGGCCTTTCAGACCAGAACGCCTGTGTCCGGGCAATCGCTTCTCGACTTCTCGCGCGCACACGACATCAAGATGCGGTCACCGCGCTGCTTGCTGCCGTCAGATCGAACGATGAAAAGGTGCGAGAAGCCGCAGCGATCGGATTGGGCATTCGCGAAGAAAAGGCGGCCGCGGATGAACTGTTGCGTCGAATGGACGATGCGGCAATCCCGGTGCGATCCGCTGCAGCGTGGGCGTTGGGCCAGATCGAAGAATCGCAAGCCGTACCACGGTTGATTCGGGCAGTGAGGCGTGAAGTGGCCGTTGTACGCGTGGCCGCCGCGCGGGCGTTGGGAAACATTGAAGATCGTAGCGCTGTGGACGCTCTTGTCGATGCGTTGCGCTCGGACGAAGCAGACCTCAGGACGGCTTCGGCGCGAGCGCTCGGACAGATCGAGGACCGCCGTGCCGTGTCCGCTTTGATTACGGCGTTGCGTGACCCCGTGCCGGCGGTGCGTCGTGAGGCCGCCCGGGCGCTGGGAAGCATCGAAGACCTTTCGGCCGCAGACCCGCTTGCCAGGGCCCTGCAAGATCCCGAGTGGGAAGTTCGGGTCGCGGTGGCGCGCGCGTTGGAACATATACCAACGGCAAACGCGATTCCCGCTTTGGCACCGCACATTGGCGATGAAGAGGTGCTCGTTCGGCGCGCGGTCGTTCGCGCACTGGCAGCCGTCGGTCCACCTGCGGCAACGGACGCGCTCATTCGTGCGCTCGGGGACGAAGACGCCGAGGTCCGCCGCCGCGCCGCCAGGGGACTCGGCCGCCATTAGGCAAAGGACGCTGCAAGACTAGGCGAAACACGTCTATCTTACAGTCATGACTTTATCAAAAATCTTGGCCGGAATCGCGCTGATCGTTTCCGCGCCACCGATGGCCGCGCAAAACAGACCCGAAGCCGACGTTTCCTGGCAGCCCCAACAAGTCACGCAAGGTTCATTTGTCCACGTCATCGTGAACCCGGATATCAACAACGATCCAGCGTCCTGGGACGGAACGATCACCGGGCACTTGGCTGGCCAACCCCTTCACTTCGAACGTGACACCGACGGCGCGTTTCGAGCGCTTGGTGCCGTACCGGTCAACGCCGCTGAAACGATTATCCTGCAGCTCACGCTCAGTACTGGTCGAGACAGCACGCATCCAGTTCTACGAATCCCGGTTGAACCTGGTGATTTCGCCACGGAACGTTTGTCTGTTTCATCACGTTTTAGCAGTGCGCAAGATGCAGCCCTACAGGCCCGCATCCAATCCGAAAACGCGCGTTCGCGCCGCGTGTCAGAAACGGCGCATGACCGCCCACGCATGTGGCATGGCGAATGGGTACGACCCCGACCATCGCGTATCACGAGCCGCTTTGGCACCGGCCGCGTTTTCAACGGTGAGATCCGAAGCCGACATATGGGTGTGGACTTAGATGGCGATACCGGCCAACCAATCCGCGCCGGCAACCACGGTGTGGTCGCACTCGTTGGGGATTTTTACTATGCGGGAAATGTGGTGTATCTACAACACGGCGGCGGACTGGTGACGATCTACATGCACATGAACGAGGTGTTAGTCTCGGA
Organism: Gemmatimonadota bacterium; assembly: GCA_036679565.1. GTDB lineage: Bacteria > Gemmatimonadota > Gemmatimonadetes > Gemmatimonadales > GWC2-71-9 > JAZDDC01. Next base: position 2,956 of record JAZDDC010000334.1, on the reverse strand, counting down.
GGGTGACATCGTCGAACGGGGTCAGGTCATCGGTCGGGTAGGGGCAACGGGTCGTGTCACTGGACCTCATCTTCACTGGGTTGGAAGATACGGACGGATCTCTGTCGATCCCCTCACGTTGTTCCAGCTGGACTCGACCGCGTTCCTGCGACCGGGGGTTTCATCCGCGACGCCGTAACCACTGTTGCCGACGCATTCGGTTTGCCACGGCGTGAGACGAAATGAACTGATTGACCTGTACGATGACATGAACGCGCAGGGACCGCAGGTTCTCACTGCGCAGTGAACCAGTTATATCCGAAGCGGACCAAGTTGCGCTGAAAGCGGGTATGGTTGAATCTCTGGCAAGCACGACAAGCTGCTGCAATTCGACTTCGACATTGTAGAGATATATGAAATTCGAGGGATGAATCAAATCCACGCTCACGAGAAGCAGCGGATTACCAATGGTCACCTGCCATTCATCCTCGGTAAAGACCCGGATGCCCGCATCCCTCAGCATCGGTTCAATTGTCAAACGTATGGAATCCGCGAAAAGTCCATCGCGCTCTGCGGATTTCGGACTTTCCACGACAACCAAAACGCCCGGTAGGTCGTACAAGCTCAGGGTGTCTAACGTGATGTCCTGACCCGCGAGCGAATGTACAAAAAAGAAGACCAACGAACAGACGAGCCATGGGCTCGTGAGTCGTCCCAACGAACGACACGGCTGATTTGGCGAGGAAGCTACTTGCACTTAAGTCCAATCGACATCAACATTTACCTGTCCCTCCAAGGAACCGGACATTAAACGCGAATTTCTTCCTATCGTGCGCGAAGCGGTGGCTGATCGGTACGACGTTGATCGAGAGATCGCGCGCGGCGGGGCGGCCCGTGTCTATCTGGCCCGAGACGCCGATGGGAAAAACGTCGCCCTCAAGGTACTGCGTCCGGAACTGGCCGTCACCGTGACCGGTGATCGTTTCCTTCGTGAGATGGACCTGCTAAAAGGACTTGATCATCCCCACATTGCGAAGTTGATCGACTCCGGTGAAACGCAGTACATCATCTACTTTGTAATGCCGTATATGGAGGGCCCCACACTCCGCGAACACCTGCACCGCGTCTCGCAGACAAGCATAAGCGATACGTTGCACATCGCGGACAGCCTTTTAGACGCCCTGGGATACGCCCATGAACATGGCATCGTTCACCGTGACGTGAAACCTGAAAACATTGTGCTGACAAAAAACGGACCTGTTTTGGTCGACTTTGGCATTGCGCGCGCCGTGGCAGAATCTGGTAAAGACAAGCTGACACGATCGGGCTTTGCCGTCGGTACATCGAGCTACATGAGTCCCGAGCAAGTCGCCGGCGCCCTAGAAATCGACCACCGGAGCGACATTTACTCCCTGGGGTGTGTTCTGTTCGAATGCCTCACCGGTCGTCCACCGTTCACGGGTAAGAACGAAGACCTCATCCAGCGTTTGCGAACCGACTCCAAGCCATCGTCAGTCGCCACGTTACGCGAGGGTTTGTCACCGATTCTCATCGACGTCGTCGATAAGGCGCTGGAGCCTCGAGCCTCCAAGAGATGGCAATCAGCTGAACAAATGCGTAGTCGCGTGGCCGCGCTGAGCAGTTGATCGATGTCGGACTCGCTGCCACACCTCGAGCTTTTCTGCTTTGGACCACCGGAGGTCGTCGTTCACGGTCGTGACGCCAGCCCCGCCACACGATGGCGCAAGAACATTGGCTTGTTGATCTACCTCGCCCTCGCGCCACGTAAAGCCAGAGCACGCACGAAAATTCGAGGCATGTTGTGGCCAAGCAAACCCGAGCAGGGCGCACGACACTCCTTAAACGGCGCGGTATCTCAACTCAGAACCGACCTGGGGGACGAGCGACTATTGTCCGAGGGAGACATTCTGCGTTTGAACGACGACGCACTCGATATCGACGTGATCCGTTTCGAAAAAGAGATTCAGAATGATTCTTTTGCCGCCAGTTCCATACCACGCGGCGAATTCTGCGAAGGCTTGATCATCGACGACGCGCCGGAATTCGATGAATGGCTCGAACGTCAACGTGATCGACTACATCGCGCATGGGCGGGAACCCTGCTTGCCCGTGCGGAGGGGTGGTTAGCAGAAAACAGGTTCACCGAAGCGTACGACGACGCAGCCACCGTGCTGGAAATATTGCCATATTCAGACGCGGCCGCACAACTACAGACACGTGTGGCCGCTCTTCAAGGAAACATCGCGGACGCCCGCAAGATTTTCGCGCGCTTCGAAACAAAACTCCGCGAGATTGGTGACGAGCCAGGGGCTGACTTCCGGCAATGGATTGATGGACTGGAGACCGTACCTAACATCCGCGCCACGGCAAGCGACGTGGATCGCGAGCCACCTCTCGTCGGCCGGGCTCAGGAACACAAGACAGTGTTTGCCGCTGCGGCGCACGCCGTGACATCCGGACCGCAAGTGATCACAATTGCCGGCGACCCGGGGATGGGTAAAACCCGCCTGGCCAACGAAGCGGTCATTCGGTTTGCACTGACAGGTGGGGACGTGTTTTGGGCCCGACCGGTCGAAAGCGACCGGGACACAGCCTGGTCCACTTTGCGAATGTTAATGCGCTCCGGTTTGGCGGACGCATCGGGCTTAACGGCCACCGATCCCGACGCCTTATCGCACCTCGCGGCTCTGGTACCGAACCTCGCCAAACGTTTCACTCCCACCCCGCCAACCGATCGCGCGCAGGTCGGAACCGCTCTTGGTCACTATTTGCGCGCCGTCGCCGGGGAGCGTCCGACTGCGTTGGTGATCGACGATGCCGAATACGCAGATGAACCAACCATCGAGGCTTTACGGATCGCAATGGCTCGGTTACAACCCGCTCCACTATTGTTGATCGTCACACTGAGTTCTTCCGCGGCTGACACGCCGCCAGAACTTGCTCGTCTTTGCGCCGA